>JAVCCE010000027.1 GCA_030765645.1 Candidatus Hinthialibacter antarcticus
ACAGGCGCTCCCAGAGTTGCACCCATGCCTGATTTGGTTTGTCAATTTTTGATGCGCCGGGATACGTTTTCGTAATCAAAATCATGACCATCCATCAATGCAAGTACTCACTTACCGGATGAACCTTAATTCTGGTTCACGCCGAGTAGGGTTTTAACTTTGGCTTGCAAATGGACGACGCGGTTGGTTTCGGGGTCGCGCCCGGCAAGCACCAAGTGTCCGTTAGAGACGTGCGATTCAAACACGCGGGCGGATGCGGGCATGTCGAATTCTTTGGTGAAGCGCCCCAAAAATTCGCCCTCATCGCCGCGCCCAAATACATGAAACCACAGGTGCGGACGCTGGCTGTCGAATTCAACCATGAAGCATTTTTTCGCATCGCCAAACAAGAACACCTCGCCGCCCTGGTACGCGGTTTTGGCGGCGGGTTTCCAATCGAGGCGTCCGCGTGTGCGGTTCTCGCCGGTGTAGAGCCACAAGTGTTCGCGATCTTGTTTGGGTGATCCCGCAAAAAACATGGATGCGCCCGACGACACGCAGACCGAGTCAGCCGCGTCGAATTTATTGGGCGTTTCTTGCACCCAGCCGCCCACGCCCGCAGCGTCGGCCATCGCGGAATAGACCGCAGGTTCGCCGTTCATATCGCCTTGCAGCCACAGGCGGCTTTTATGGAACCAAGCCCGCTGTACGTCTTGTAACCCTTTGGGCGGTGCGAAAGCGAGCGGCTTGGCGTTGATCTGGCGCAGAGGCATGACCCGCCCCTGCAAATGGCCGCTTGCGTTTTTTCCCAAAAAGAAGAGCGCGTTGTCGCTCACCGACAAATGCGCATTCAGCCATTCTCCGGCGAAGCGCCCGACGTGTTTGAGCGGGGCCGATTGCGCGGTGTTTGACTGTTCGGGTTCTTTCCAAACATCGCCGCTGCTCATCACGGCGTAGCGCGTGCCATTTTTTATCGCAACGGCTTGCACATCGGGCACGAAGTGGGTCACTTGTTCCCAGGCGCCTTGGCGGGCGTGAGTTTCATCAATGAGCTTTTGAGGAACGATACGCGGGGCCTGCTGGGCTTGGAGCTCTTCCATCTCGCGTTTGCGGTTGCGTTGATTGCGAACTCGATAGGCCAACCACGCCGTTAACGCCGCAACCAATAGCATCCACATCCAGCCCGTTCCATTATTCGTATCAGGATTTCCGGTGCGCGGCTTCATGTTTGCAAACGCAGGCGCAGTGGCGTATTCGATTTCGTCGGTCGCTCGCGCAGTGCGCCCGTTGGTTGACGAACTTGAACTGCGGCCCGAACCGCCGCCTCCGCCGCCGAATCCCGGTCGGACCGAGCCGAAGCGTTTTGAGAGCGCGTCGTCTTGCTGCCTATCGCCCAAGGGAGAGCCTGCGTCGGCCTCTCTCTCTTCGTCGCTTCCGTTGGCGTCGCCTATTTCTTTGGGAGGCTCGTCGCCGGTGTTTTCTGTGGGCAATCCGCCGTCTGGCGCGGTGGATTCATCGCCGCCTCCTCGCGCATCATCCAACTTGGGCGCTTGTTCTTTTTGTGCAGGCGCCATTGATGACCCTAGCAAACTGCTGAGAGGAATCGAGCCGGGGTTCGCGAAAGGAACCATTGTGGGGGGCGGCGGCGCGGACGCCGGATCGGGTTCGTCTTCTTCTTCGGCGGGCGTATTTTCGCCCTCATCCTCTGGTGCGTCGCCTGCGTTTGCGGGAGACGCATTTTGTCCAGACGGCGATTGATCTTCCGCGCCGTTTGCGTTAGCGCCGTCGCCGCTGTCTTCTTGTTGCCGCCCTTGGTCCGCGTTGGAATTCCCGTTGCCCGCCGCCGCCCCGGAGCCGGAACCCGCACCACCGCCCGGTGATTTCATTGATTGGTTATTACCGCCGCCGCCGTTATTGGATTGTTGTTCGTCCGGCGCCGCAGCGTTGTCACTTTCGGGTTTTTCTTCTTTGTTTTCTTGATTGTCATTTTCTTCGTTATCTTCAGGACGCTGAGAGTTTTCGTCTTGCTTGTTGTTTTTCTCTTTTTCTGAACCAGGTTGAGCGTTCTTCACAGAAGTATCGCTCGTGTTCGCTGGATTCGTATTGGAATTTTCGTTGGGCGTTTGTTGTTGGGCTGTTTGTGAACCCTTTTGGGGAGACGGCGTTTTGTTTTGTGATGTCGGTTTCTGATCGCTGTTTGATTTTGGCGCTGCATTGGGCGTCTTCGATTTTGCTGGCGGGGACGACTTGCCCGGCTTCGACGAGGATGCGCCGCCGCTTGATGATGAACTGCTCGACTGGCTTGCCGCGCTGTCGCTATTCGCGCTGGCGTTTGCACCCAGGTCCGTTCCACTCATGTCATCTATATCAGACGACGAATCAACATTAAGCCCGCCACCCGAACCGCTGACGCCGCCCGGGGCATTGTCGTATTTGTTCTTGTCGGCGCCGTTTTCGTCTTCTCCATTGCTATAGGCGACTTCAATCGGAGGGAATTGATCGCGGGATACGAGCGAGCCGTCGCTGCGGGTCAGTCGATATTGAAGAAAGCGTCCGCGTTTGTTCAACTGGGTTGCGTCGGATTGCACGGGTTGGCTCCAGGCGCTATACGGTTCGCCCGCCGCCGGGCTGGTGCGGTATTGCATCTGGACGCTGCTTTGTTTGGGGTTCCAGGTCAGCGACAACATGCGTCCGCTGTCGCCCAGATCAAACTCGCCCATCACCGCTTTTTCTTTCGGGCTTGAAGCAAGCGCGGGGTCATGTTGTTGCCATGAAAGCCCCATGCCGCCGCCGCTGAACGCGCCTTGCCAGATTGCGGGGGCGTTGTCGTCGTTGCGGCCAACGATCATCAATTCATCTTGCCCATTGATGGAGAGCGTTTCGACTGCCTGAATCGGGGCTTCACCCATGTCGAGCCACTGCGGCGCGGGGCTGTTTGCGTCTGAGGATACCACTCGCCAGCCGCCCTTTGTTTGGATGGCGGCGACAACGCGGTTGTGCGCGAAAATGGGTTGGGTGTGTTGTTCGGCTTGAGGCGCGGCGCCCCATTCTTGCGGAGCAGTGTTTGGCGAACTCAGGTCGGTTCGGAGGATTTTTGCGCCCGGGGAACCTGGATCGTCAACGGCAAATTGCCAGAAGGGAGCATTTCGCGTCTGGGAACCGCCGTTCCAGGCGCGATTGAAGTCTGGCGCTTCGCGATGGGCGGCGCGCAGAATTTCTCCATTCGCGCCCAATGGCGATAACATCAGCAACAAAAGAAACATCCATCGTAACAGGTTCATTCGTCAGAGCGCTCCTGGTTTCAGTGAATGGAGATAGAGCCAATACCACGCCAGTTTGCCTGATTGGTCGATATTCCTTAATCCACTGTTTTTATTTGGTTTAGGAGGGCGGCGATGCGTGAGGAAAAAGAGTGAATCGAATGAAATTCGTCAAATTGGCGGTGAGTTTGATAGTTTCCGTCAATTTGAGAGGACAATACTATTTCTGGTTTCTCCGTAATTTGGATTCATTTTTTATCTTGATGCATTAGGCATGGGTACAACTCTGCTCGCTTCAGTGCGGGCTTTCAGGCCCTTTTGCACAGGCGCTCCCAGAGTTGCACCCATGCCTGAAACGAACGAATGAATTGAAGGAGAGATAAGAGAATTCACCACAATTGACAGACGGGCGGTTTCCGCCTATGTTTCCTAGTTCCATCGCTAAACTTATATGAAACAAAGGGGATTGCAGAATGCGACGTATATTATTGGTTCCATTCGCTTTATGTGCTATTGCGCTACTCGCCGCTTCCGTAGAAGCCCAAGATACGAAAGAGAAAAAAATGGATATCAAACCCGAAGAAGAAATTGCATTGTTGCAGACCAGCGAAGGCGACATGGTTCTGCGATTTTTCCCGGATGTTGCGCCGGGCCATGTGAAGAATTTTAAAGACCTCGCCCGCAAAAAAGACGACAAGGGCGAACTCTTTTATGACGGAACCAAGTTTCACCGCGTCATCAAAGGTTTCATGATTCAAGGCGGCGATCCGTTGACCAAAGACGACAGCCAGGCGGCGCGTTGGGGAACCGGCGGCCCGGGCCATTCGGTCAAAGCCGAGTTCAACAAGAAATCGCATAAAAAAGGTACGCTTTCGATGGCGCGTTCGGCCAGCCCCGATTCAGGTGGAAGCCAGTTCTTCATCTGCCATCAGGCGGCGCCGCATCTCGACGGTCAATACACCGTGTTCGGCGAGTTGGTTGAAGGGTTGGACGTACTCGACAAGATTGCTGAAACCAAAGTCGGCGGCCCGCAACGCAGCACGCCAGTCGAGCCGATTGTGGTCAAGCACGTCAAAATCATGACGTGGGAAAAATACGAAGCCAGTAAAAAGGCTGAATAATCAAAATCGGGGCGCTGTCGCTGTCTCCGGTTTCTTGAAAAGACTGTAAACTATGCAGCTTGCGGCTTTACCGCCGTAAGCGCGGCGTAAGGCGCGTCGAAGGTCGATTTTCTGCAATGTCGGTTCGTGAATCAGGTCAGATCCGAAAGGAAGCAGCCTTCAACGATTCCCGGCATGTGTATGATGCGGCTGGAGCGCCTTGCGCTGTTGCTTAACCATCGGGTAATTCCACTTTCAGGGCGATGTATTATGTCGACGCGATCCACACGCTTTATTGTTTCCGCGCTCAAACATCGTCCTCAAACCTTCGGCGAAGTTCTTGCCCAAGACCACGTCATCCGAACCCTACAACATAGCCTCGAACGCGAACGCATCGCCAACGCCTATATTTTTTCGGGATCGCGCGGCACGGGAAAAACCACCAGTGCGCGTATTTTCGCCAAGGCGCTGAATTGCGAAAACCGCCAAAACGCCGAGCCGTGTAACGAGTGCAATTCATGCAAGGCGGTGATGCGCGGCGTCCATCCCGACGTGATCGAAATCGACGCGGCCTCGAATACCAGTGTGGATAACATTCGCGACCTGCGCGAGGACGCGCGTTTTTCGCCGTCGCAAAGCCCGTACAAGATATATATCATCGACGAAAGCCACATGCTCAGCAAAAGCGCGAACAATGCGTTTTTGAAGACGCTCGAAGAACCGCCCGCGCATTGCAAGTTTATTTTCGCGACAACTGAACTTCATAAGATTCCGAATACGATTCTTTCGCGTTGCCAGCGCTTCCAGTTTCGGCGCATCCCGGTGGCGGTGATTGTTGAACACCTCAAGTCGATCTTGAAAAACCAGGACGAAGTCGAGATGCCGGGCGAGGAAGAACTCAACCGGGTGTTGTTTCATATCTCACGTCGCGCTGAAGGGGTTTTGCGCGACGCGCTGGTGTTGCTCGATCAGGCGCTGGCGTTTTGTTCGGGCGGGCTGAACGCCGCCGAGACCGAAGAGATTCTCGGCGTGATCGAGTTCGACCGCATCGATGCGTTTGTTCGTGCTTTGTTTAACAATCAAGCGGCGGAGGCGTTCGCGCTGATCGACCAGATCGCCGACATGGGCAAAGATATTCGCCTGTTTTTGTCGGAGAGCCTCAAGCATCTGCGCAACCTCGCGGTGTGCAAACTCTCTGGCGCCGACGCCGACTTGCTTGACCTGCCGATTGAGTTCATCAAGCAACTGGAAGAAACCGCAGGCAATACCAGCCTGGAACAAATTTTATACATTACCGACATGCTGTGGGACGCCGAACGCCGCATGGCGTTTTCGTCTGATGCGCGACTCATCATGGAGATGTACGCGCTCAAAGCGTCGAAGGTCAGCCAGGCGGTGAAGATCGACGACCTGCTCAGCAAGATTGGCAACGCGCCCGTCGCGCTGCCGCAGAGTATTGCGCCCAACCCCGGCGCGGACGCTTTGATCACCGCACCCGTAAAACCTGCGGCTCCTGCTCCAGAGCCGAAAGTACAAACACCACCAGCGCAAGCCGCGTCTGACGACGATGTCCCACCGCCGATTGGCGAAGCGCCGCCCATTGTGAATGAGCCTGCGCCGACGCCAGAGCCTACGCCGGAGCCGGTCCCGCAGGCGGCGCCTGCTGTGGAACCAAAACGCGCCGAGCCGACCGCTGATTTGTTGCGCTCGACCTGGGACCAGTTTCTGCATGAAGTTGAAGAAGAAAACCCGTTTCTCGCAGGCAGTTTGAACGACAGCGTCCCCATTGAAATCACCGGACAAAACTTGCGGGTTGCGTTGCCGGCTGAGAATGCGTACCACTTAAAATTGCTCAACCAACCGCGCAACGGCAAGGCGATTACCCAGTTTTTACAGAAATCATTCGGTAAGCCGCTCAAGGTCATTTATGAAGTACGGCAGGACATGCCCGCGACCGAAGCCAGCAGCGACGAGGCTGAGCCGGAGCCTGCCGAACCCGCCATGACGCGCGGCGAATTGTTGGAGAAGGTTCAACAAGACCCGGTGATGAGTAAACTTATAGAAGAACTGCCGGGACGCATCACCGACATCAAACCCGAAAAAGCCTAAGCCCGGCCCCACAGGAGCAGATATGAAAGGTCTCGGAAATATTGGCAACCTGTTTGCCCAAGCGAAACAAATGCAGCAAAAAATGGCTGACATTCAAGCCGAACTCGAGCGCGAGTCGGTCACTGGCTCCGCTGGCGGCGGGATGGTGCAAGTCACCATGAACGGCAAGCAGAAAATTACCGCGATTAAAATTGAGCCCGACATCGTCGATCCAAGCGACTTAAGTATGTTAGAAGATTTGATTGTGGTCGCCGTCAACGAAGCCCAAGACCGCGTACAAGAAGTCGTCAAAGAACGCATGACCTCGCTGACCGGGGGCATCGACATTCCAGGAATCACGTCATGAACGACGCGCCAGGCCCGCTCTCATCGGCGCCGATCATTGAAACGGCGGTGAGGCAGTTGTCGAAACTGCCCGGCATTGGCCCGCGCATGGCGCAACGCTTGGTGTTGGCGCTGCTCAAACGCCCCAGGCAGGAAGTCGAAGACTTGGCGCATGCGCTGTCGCAACTGGTCAACAACGTATTCGCGTGCAGCGTGTGCGGACACTTCGACCAGACCGACCCCTGCCGCATCTGCAGCGACGAGCGCCGCGAAAAAAGCGTGATCTGCGTCATCGAACAACAACAAGACCTCATCGCCGTCGAACGCACCGGCAAATTCCGGGGGCAGTATCACATCCTCGGCGGCGTACTCTCGCCGATTGACGGCGTCGGGCCGGAAGAGATCGGCATTCCCAAATTCATTAAGCGCCTGCATGAGCCGATTGAAGAAATCATTCTCGCGACTAACCCCACCATCGAAGGCGACGCCACCGCGCATTACATTCAAGACATTGTCAAACCGCTGGGAATCAAAGTGACCCGCCTCGCCCGCGGGCTGCCATCCGGCAGCGACATCGAATACGCCGACGAAACCACCCTCACCCTCGCGCTCTCATCACGTTTTGAGATGAAGTAGGGCGCGGCCTTCGTGTTGTCTAGAGGGTAATAATTATGCGCAACCTACACCCTCGCCCCCGCTGGGAGAAGGAAATACGGTTTCACACAAATAAAAGAAATGCGATAAAGCGTTAATGTTGGAGCGCCGTTGTCCACAACGGCATTCAATGCGAGCGTGGACGCTCGCGCTCCAAGATTGCTTCGCGGCGCTGCCAGAACTGTCCTCCCCTACGAGCGTATTGATCTTCTTGCCATTTTCATTTCAAATACATCTATAATTTTTTTGATAAATCAAAACGTAGAGGAATCCCTATGCCGTTGAATCGTCGAACCTTTTGTTTAAGCAGCCTCGCCGCGCTGGCGGGTGCGCCGTTGGCAGGCGCGAGCGGCGCCAATCGGCCCAACATCATCCTGATGATGTCTGACGACCAGGGCTGGGGCGACGCGGGCTTTCGCGGACATCCACACCTCAAGACGCCAGCGTTAGATGACATGGCCCGGCGCGGAGTGACCTTCAATCGGTTTTACTCGGCCTCGCCGGTGTGCTCGCCCACGCGCGCCAGTTGCTTGACCGGGCGCCACCCACATCGAATCGGCGTTTTCGGCGCCAACTCCGGCGACGCGAAGGCGCCATCAAAATTTCCATTACGCAAGCAAGAATTGACGCTGGCGGAGGCGCTAAAACAATACGGGTATGCCACCGGACACTTTGGCAAATGGCACTTGGGCAACGTAAAAGGAGACAACGCCAATACGCCCGCTCAACATGGGTTTGATGAGTGGTTTTCGACGGTGCGAAAAGTCTCGACGCTTGATCCTGAAGATTACGTTCACAACGGCGAACCAGTGGCGCCGCTTAAAGGCGACGACTCGATGCACATCATGAACCGGGCGCTGCCGTTTATCGAGAATGCGGTCAGCAATGATACGCCGTTCTTCACGGTGATCTGGTTCCATACGCCTCACGTCCCTTTCATTGCCGATGAAGAACACAAAGCGATGTATGAATATCACAGCGAATCTCAGCAGAATTTTTGGGGCGCGCTGACCGCGATGGATGAACAAATAGGCCGCTTGCGGCGTGAGTTAGAGCGCCTGGGCGCGGTAGATGACACCATGCTGTGGTTTTGCAGCGACAATGGCGCCCGCGACAGCGGGCCTGGGTTCCCAGGGACAAACCTGCCCTATCGCAACGGGAAAGCAACGCTCTATGAGGGCGGCGTCAGAGTGATAAGCCTGCTGGAATGGTCGCGTATGTTTCGTGAACCCAAACAGGTAGATATGGCGTGCAGCACGTCTGATTATCTGCCAACGATTTTTGATTACTTAAATATCCAGCCCGACCGCCAAGTCGAGCCGATAGACGGCCTCAGCATGAGGGCGGCGTTAGATCAGGGCATGACGATGCGGCCCAAGCCGATTGGGTTTCAATATCAAAAACGCGCCGCTTGGATCGATGGGCGATATAAGTTAATCGCGCAGATCGAAGGCGATCCGCAATATGAGTTATACGATCTTGAGAGCGATCCCAGCGAGGAGAAGAACCTTGCTGCTGAAAATCCATCCCGCGTTCAACGGTTGGCTCATCAACTGAAACTGTGGATGGAGTCATGCCGCCGCAGTGATTTGGGCGCTGATTATTTGTGAACTGCGAAAGGCATGGGTAGGACAAGGGTAAAAACCATTATCCCCCCTGGCGCCTGCGGCGCCTTCCCCCCTTAAAAAAGGGGGGCTTTTCTAATGTGCCATTGCGAGCGCAGCAAAGCAATCTCACGCAATGTCACGAATAGTATTTTGAGTTGGCTTTCAGTCGAGGCGGACGATTTTGTGAACGAGGGTTTCGCCGAGTTCGAGAACGCCGTAGGTGGCGCTGCCGTCGGCGTTGCAGGTGGCGCTGCCGGGGTTAAAGACGAATTTATCGTCGATGGTATCGCTGAATGGAGCGTGGGAGTGGCCGAACAAGACGATATCCACATCGTCAAACGCTTTGGCGACCCGCTTTTCGAGATTTTTTTTCGGCCCCCAGCCATGAATGATGCCGATGGTGCGACCATTGACCTCAAGTTTTTTCTTTTCAGGAACCAGCGAGCGCACTTCTTCGGTATCCAGATTTCCATAGACGGCGATTAACGGGGCGATTTTTTGGAATTCTTTATAGGCGTCTAAATCATTAAAATCGCCCAGGTGGACGATGACGTCTACGGTTTCCAGCGCGCTTAATAGTTGCAGCGGCAGCGGGCCCTCTTCGGGCAGGTGGGTGTCGGCGACAACGCCGATTACAGTTGTCTCTTTTGCGTCAGTCATAAGATATTCCGTTCAAGAGGGCATTGTACTCTTGGCGCCGGGGGGAGAAAGGGGGGCGATTCGTTGCCGAAGTCGCTCGAATACATGACAAATCCTTTAACATTTGCTATAGTGCACAGTATTGTTGGGAATACTAACGGTTGATAAACCAGCCATTACGGTACATGTAACATACGTCCTTGATATCACCGGAGATGGAACCCCCGTCTCCCGTTGCCTAGGGAGCAAAAAGCCGATGAAGTATTGTACTACTTGGAGGTCCTTCGTTTGGGCGGTTTTGATTGTGTTCGCCGCCTTGCCTGTCTTCGCCCAAGGCTCATCCAACCCAATCGACAAAGTCGATTTGTTTCAATTGGCGGATGAATGGCAAACCACCACTGCTCCATTCGCGACCGACTTCAACACCGACGGCGTCGTGAACCAGGAAGACCTTTTGTTTCTGATTCACAACTTCGGCGGAGAAATCGTCGGCCCGACTGATCCCGTCTCGACGCCGACGCCTGAGTTGCCGACTCCAACCCCTGAACTCCCGAGTCCAACGCCGGAGCCGACCTTCACGCCGCTGCCGACGATTACGCCGATTCCAACGCCTTTACCCTGTAATTTAGAAGAATTCACCCAAAATTTTGATGAAATCGCCGCCATCGACGAAGGCATGTTGATTACATACGACGAAACGGTCGATCAAACCACCCGCGATATTCTGGTGAGCGAAGGCCGCCTGCCAGACGGAAAACAACTGGCTCCCTGGTTTATCTTTGATGAGGCGGTTGACAACGCCGCTGACGGCGTCGCCAATAGCGCCCCCAAGAGCGCAGGGTTTAATTCTGAAGTTTTCTTTGGATTATCCTACTTTGACAACCAAGTTTCGGTTCTTGAAATCAACCAAGTGTTCAATACTGACTGCGCTTCAGCGCCGCGCATCGAATTTGATATCGCTTTTGATCTGGAACCGCTTTCGAATCCCGCTGTCATTCGTGATTACCTAGTGATCGAAGCCTATACTTCGGCTGACGACGCCTGGGCGCCGATTGATATCAACGGCGACAACCAAGTGATTACTGACTTGGGCGTCGTTGGAACCGGGCCGCTCAGCCAAGGCTCGTTCGACGGTATTTTTGATACGCAGCTCGATTTAGATAATTTTGAATTTCAACTTGAAAAGGGCCACTTTGTTACCGTGACCGGCGTATTGCCGAAAGACCAAATCGTACGTATCGCGTTCCGCTTTGAGAGCGACAATAGCGGGTCTGACGGCTTGGGCGCGTTTATTGATAACATTCGCGTCTATGACGCGGTCGCAGGAGGCGACCCGGTCATTACCGCCGTGGTTCCACGAGATGGCGACGCGTTGTATGCCGACACCCAAAACCGCGTCACCATTCAAGGCGACAACCTGTCTCCGCTGACTGAGGTGATTTTCAACGCGCCCGGCGGCGCCCAGAACCTAGTCGGCGCCGTTTCAGGCAATGACGTCACGGTGACGCTGCCCGCGCTGAGCAACCCCGTTGACGCTGCGTCGGCCTCGTTGCAAGTCATTCGTAGCGACGGCGGTCAGTCGAATATATTTGATATTTCCATCGCGGCGGCGCCGAAGCCGGTCATCGCTGCGGTTGAGCCTCCGGTGTTCCCGCTGGCTGGAGTAGACACTTTCTTGACCATCACGGGCGACTTCTTCCGCCCCGCGTTTGACGGCGCCCCTCAAACCAACGCAACCGTGGTCATCGCGCGGCAGGGAACCCGCGAGTTAACCATGAGCGACGCGTTCGACTATGACGTGCGTACGCGAACCCGAATCGAAGTGGATGCGTTCCGTTTGCAGAACTTCGACCCGGGCAACGTAGAAATTTCTGTCTTGAACCAACTGTCAGGTCTCGAGAGCGATCCCGTCACCATTTCGCTTTCAAGCACAATTGATGTGATCGAATTCGTCGTCGAAGTCGGCGGTTTGGGCGGGCATAGTTATGAGCCGTCCATTGAGACCTACCTGCTTCAACGCGACCAGGTCTTCACCCTGATTTGGACCGGCGAAGGGTTTGATTCTGACACCTTCAACGTCGCCATTAACGGAGCGACCCTGATCGCTAACGCGTCCGCTCCGGTGAATATTCCCGGCGCCAGCGTTGACGTCGCGATTGGACAATTTAACACCACGCTTTCGATCTCGCCGCTGTTGATCGAAAACACGGGTACGCTCACGGCTGAAATTTGGAACACGGGCGGAGCGAAACAAGCCTTCACCTTTGATTTGAACGACCCGCAGCCGCCGGTGTTGTTCCCTGATCTTGATGGAGATGATTGGAACGACCAGGTCTTGTCGGCGACGGCGACGCACGAAGTACGAATCGTTGGCGACAACTTCCGTGGCTTGGGCATTCAAACCATTACGTCCGAATCACCCACACGGTTCTTCCTGATCCCAGTGGGTACGGCGGAAGAAATCGCGTTGCCGATGATTACAGAACTCTTTGACATCAACATTTCACCGCTGTTTGGAACCGGCGAGTCTGACGAAATGGTGCAGATTATTCCAGCCAACACGGTGATCCCTTCAACGACTCAAGCGTATCAGTTGAAGGCGCTGAATCCCGATTCGGGCCTGAGCGTAACCAGCACGGCTGACCAAGTCATCCAATTTACGCCGTAACTCAGATTGAATTGACGCTTATCAAGCCCCGCAGCCGACCGTTGCGGGGCTTTTGTTTTGCTGCGCGCCGCCGATAATCTGCTATAATAGACGGTGTAACTTTGAAATGGGCTGCGAGACCAATGGACGGCATTCGAAAACTTCTTCTCCTTTTTCTTCTGGTTGCGTTTGGGTTGCCGACGCAGGCGTTTTCGCCAGACACGTGGATCAAAGGCCTGTTGGGCGGCGACCGGCTCGAACCCAAGTACAACGACATCGAGTTTTGGGATTTTGACGATGAGCGTATGCGCGGCATCCGCGCGTTTTTCTATACGCTGCCTCAAGAGCGAGAAAACCGCCTGATCGACCAGCGGCTTCACACCTTTATGACTCAATACCTGTCGTCGTTGTGCAGCGATGTGATTACGCTGGAGTCGTTCGACGACGTGAATGACCGTAAACAAACCAAACGCAAAGACGTCGAACTCGCCGTGGTCGATCTGATCAATCAATGGAAATTACAAAATAAAATTCAGCCGGACGCATTTTTTGACGCGCTGCTAAAAAGAGGCGTCGCGCTTGATGTGGATACCATCATTTTTTTAGAACGAACCGCCTATGAACAAACCTGGCGAAAAGATAAAAAAATGCTGCTGATCGGATTTGATTTGGTTGCGTTTGATATGGACCTCGGCCAGCCGATTTATTCCAACCGCTTTTATTCGGAACTGCCTTGGTTCGGCGATAAGTCGTCGTACGTCAAAGCCGAACAAAAGGCGCTGCTGGATGCGGCGGATGCTTTGGGCAAAGCGTTTCAAGAAATCGCGGCGGGCATCAATTTATTGCACGCGAAAGAAGTTTCGGAAGCTGAAGCGCAACAACGCGCCATGATGCGCGAGGAAAAAGAACAAGAGATCGAAGAATTTCGTCTGATGAAAAATCTGGTCGAGCAATCGCTGGGCGTGGTTGAAACCCGTCAGGAACCCGCAGGGCGCATCTACGAACTGGTCACCAATTTGAACGAGATTCGGCCGCTGATGGTATCGCGGGCGCTGCCGACCGACCAGGCGCAGGCGCGCCGCCAGTATGCGTTTGCGCTGCAAGAAGGCTTGCAAGCCATCGCCGCGTGGGACGCCGCCAAAAAAGCGCCGCTGATGGTCAACCCCGCCACGCCCGCCGCCGCGTCGAACGTGCAATCCAGCAGCGGATTTTTCCCGCTGGGCGGATTAGAAGCCGTCGATTGGCAATCCACAACGCTAGACGGCGGACAACAAACGCCCGCCAAGCGCGAGTTGCTTTCGCCCTACCCAATCGGCAATCCGTTTGACCGCAAGTGGCTGATCCCCGCCCGCAGCAACGAAGCGGGGTCGATTGGCGACGCAACATCGGCTAATTGAATTACACTTCGTTTGAGTCAATGTAAAGTCATACTATGTAATTAGAAATACCACAAAATTTCTCATTTTGCTGCCTTCGAGTTTTTAACGCTTGATCCCCCCTAGCCCCCCTTAATAAGGAGGTGGCGCTGAAAGCGCCGGGGGGATAATAGAAATAAAGTGAACAAGCAGTCAAAGTAGGGTGGGTTCTTAACCCACCATTTTTCTTGGGAGTGGAGTTTACGGTAGAAGAAGTTTAAGTGCATGAAAATGAATAGCGAGACCAAAGACTTTTTTTCTATACACCGAATTTTTCCATTGGCGATTGCGCCGTTGGTTTTATACGCCTGTGTGATTCGCGGCGAGTTTGTCTATGACGACGTGGCGATTACCGTCGTCGAAAATCCCGCGCTGACCGGCGAGGCCTCGATGTGGGAGGTCTTATCGTGGGACCGCCCGCTGCGCGAATTTACCTACATGCTCGATCACGCCTTGTGGGGCTATAACCCCATCGGTTACCACCTGCAAAACATCGCCTGGCACACCGCCAATGTGTTGATGGCGTATTTTTTATTTGGGATGCTGGGCGTTTCAACATCGACGGCGTTTTGGGCGGCGCTGATTTTTTGCGTGCACCCGATCAACGTTGAAGCGACCGCGTGGATCTCCGGCCGCAAGGAACAACTGTGCCTGTTTTTTGAATTGGTTTCGTGCGCGTGCTTCGTTGCTGCGCTGCAAGACCGCCAGCGGATTCACCGCCTCGCATACGCCGCGTCGATCATTGCGTTGTTGTTGGCGTTGCTGTCAAAACAAGTCGCCGCCGCCGCGCCCCTGCTGATGGTGGGCGCGCTGATCGCCTATCGTCGCATCAGTCTGGAAACAATCGCCTGGAAGCGGTTGGCGTTCGCCGCCGCGCCAATGTTTGTGATTGTGATTGGTTTTGTGATATTCGACTTCGGGTTGTTCTCACGATTGCAACAGGAACTGGTCGTCGGCGCCTATTTTGACCCCGGTGCGCGTGATGCGTCGTATACGGTTTTGTCAGCGCTGCTTACGCCGCTGGCGACGTTTGGGCGTTCGGCGTGGCTGTGTTTGGTTCCGCTCGATCTGACCATCGAACACGCTTTCCCGCCAGTGCAATCGCTGTTCGATACCCGCTGGCTGCTGGGTGGAGCGGTGTTGGCGGCGGCTGTCGCTGGATGCGCGTTCACCTATAAACGCAGGCCGGAGATTTCGTTCGCGCTGTTTTGGTTTATGGCCGCCTGGGCGCCGGTTTCGGGTGCGTTGCCGATTTCATACTTGATCGCAGACCGTTATTTATATATTCCCTGTGTTGGGTTTTCATTACTGATCGCGTTTGGTTTGGTTCGGCTGTTGGGAAAATACCAGCGGGGGCCGCTGATTGGGTTGAGCATGGTGGTTTTATTATTCTCTGCGCAGACCATCAATCGCAGCCTCGATTGGCGCAATGAAATATCGCTTTGGAAGTCCGCCGTTGATTCACGCCCCCAACATGCGCCTGCCTGGGCGGCGCTGGGGTCGGCCTATCATCGCATCGGGATCGAGGACAAAGCGTTTGAAACCTGGAACCACGCCTTGAGTCTAGACGCCAACCAGCCGCAGGTATGGCTCAACATGGGGCGCGCCGAAAGCCAGCGCGGCGACGCCGACGCGGCGGAACGCAACTACCGAAAGGCCCTCGAAGCGGCGCCCAATTATGGAACGGCGTATTACAACCTCGCCGCATTAATCGAGAAACGCGGCGATAACAAGCAAGCGCTCGAGTATTTTCGCCTCGCCGCCAAATATCTCACCGGAAAACGCAACGCCGAGCGCCGCCAAGGGCTGGCGCACTATAACATCTCACGGTTGCTGTTGCGCCTGGGTGAACCCGACGCCGCATACACTCATTTGGTGCGGGCGGAAGTTTTGGCCCCGCTCTATGCGCCGATCTACAATTTGAAGGGCATGTTGTTTGGCCGCAACCCCGTCGAGGCCCGAAGCGCCTTCCAGCAGGCGATTGAACTCGACCCGCTCTACGGAGAAGCCTACTACAACCTGGGCGTCCTTGAGTGGAAGCAGGGAAACCAGCATCAAGCACAGGCCCACTGGAAGCGCGCCGTCAACGCCAACCCCAATTTGCAGCCCGCCATTGATGAAGTGAGACAAGATTCCCCAAAAAATCGGGAATAATTTTCCCTGGTTGTGATATATAGATGTAGATGGCCTTGTCTATAGTCGTTGCCAGAATTGTGTGCGGATTGAACGCACAGAATTTTGATAAACGCTCTAATTCAGGGAGACAACGGGTTCTCATACCCATTTGGAGAGTGACCATGAACCGCTATTTCGTCGGGATATTCGTCCCATTATTTCTTTTCGTATTCAGCATGATGGCTTCAGCGCAAGTCATTGCTGAATATCCGATCACTCAGAAGACCGTGCAAAGCGGCGAATTGATTCTCTCGCCAGTCATCGACTTCGGCCTCGCCCCCGGCGGCGCCATTCGTACCGTGGCGGGTGACGCGTTCCGTGAAGGCTACCAACTTACGCTAAAACCCGGCGAAGGCCTGCTGATTGTGGCGCGGGACGCGGTCGCGATTCAAAGCGCTGGCGGACCTGCGGTCTCGGTTGAATATGACGTAGTCAGCGGCGACGCCAATGTTGCAGTGGTCGCGTTTAATTCGGTTGAGGGAATCCCCGACGGACAAATCGGCTTGACCCAGCGCATGAGCCACGGCGAAGCCACGCCTGGAACGCCCGAACGCCTAGTGTGCCTGTTCGCGCCGCCGTCAGGTTCGATGCAGCCCGCCGTCCAAGTTGTCAACCTGACGGACGTGGAGGCGCGGGTGGCGTTGTATTCACTGGCGGTTCGCATCATTGAAGGCATCGAAGAAAAATCGGAAGTGTTTCAATCGTGGGCGTTCTCCGAATTGGATGAGAACATCCGTCTTAACATAAACAACGATCAGGGCGAGCCGGTTTATGATGCAGAAGGTGACCGCTGGATGCTTCGGACTGAAGCGAACCAGGCAGCGAACATGGCGGTTCCTGTCGGTTCGATTGAGACTGTTGAAGAGGAAACTCTTTTCTACGCCAAGATTGACGCCAACCGCGATCCAGATGCCGACGGGACATTTGCCTCGCTCTTTTATGGTGAAAATTGGGCGTCGGGCGTGTTTATCAAAAACGAGAACCTGAAGACGTTCAATGGCGTGACTTATTTTGGAGGCGGTGGAAATTTCTTGCCTCCGGCTGAGTCGCTTGACCTGGTTTTGCAAAACGGCGCAGGCGCCAATGGCGGCGTAGTCAACGTTGATAACGTCGAGGTGCGTAGGTTGACGATGAACAGCGCTGACTATACGCCGATTGTTTCTGTCGCGGCGCCGAAGACCCTTGCGGCGATTTTGGCTGCGCCCAAAGAAATGTTCCGGCTAAACCAAGCGTCATTTTCCATCAACACGCTTGACGCTTCAACGCGCAATGCGGTCAGTGTTCCTTATAAAGTGATGTTAACCAAAGACGGCGAATCGCTCTTACTGGGATCGGGTGAAACCAGCGCATCAGGATTTGACGCGAAGACGTTTACCGTGCCTGCCTCCGCAAACGGCGAATGGCAGATTGTAGTCGAAGCCTTCGGGCGCACCCTCGCCCAAGGCCCGGCGCAGATTGAAGACGGCGCCTTGCTCTTGATCGAAACCGATAAGCCCATCTATCAGCCGGGGCAAAAAATCCAGGGGCGCATTCTTCTTCTCGACAACACCTTGCGCCCGCTGGCTGGCGAGGTCGAACTGAACATCGCCGACGCCAAGGGCATCCGCATTTATAAAATGACCGAACAAGCCAGCGACTACGGCGTGGTCCCGTTTGAACTACCGCTAGCGAGCGAAGTCAACATGGGAACCTGGAAACTCACCGCAGAAAGCGGCGACGCCAAAACCGAACTCGACCTCGAAATTGACCGCTATGTCTTGCCGTCGTTTGAGATTGATGTGCAGGTTGAGAAAGAGTGGTTTCTGGTTGATGAAGCCATCACCGGAACCATTGAAAGCAACTACTTCTTTGGGCAGCCGGTGAAAGGCGAGGTCAAGATCGAAGCCTATCGTTACGTTTCGACCTGGGAACAATACGCCGAAGTCTCAGGCCGCCTCGAAGATGGACGCTATGAGTTTGAACTGCCGCCTGTGACCTATGCCGCCGGGACCGCCAGCGAAGAAGGCGACGCTACTCTGCAACTAAAACTCTCCGTCGTCGACGACGGCGGCAAAGAAGAACTGACCGACAAACTCTTGCGCATCGTTGACGCAGGCGTCTCGCTCAAACTGGTGAATGACTCGCCCGTCATCAAACCCGGCTTGCAGCAGGATGTGCTCATTCTCTCTCAGACGCCCAACGGCGCGCCGCTCTCGACGGACGTTTCGATTGACTTGGTATTTGTGGATGAGAACGGATCGACGGTTGGGCAGATTGAAGATCGCGCCGCGACTGACAACGGCTTGCTCACTTATACATACAGTGTTCCCGCTGACGCGGCGGTGGGTACGTTTTCCGTCAGCGCCAGTTTAGACGGCAAATCGACCAGCGCGTATGAAGTGTTAAACGCGGCCTACTCGCCCGGCGCTCATTTCATTCACGTTCGTCAGCGCCAGCCGGGCATGTTCACGGTTGGAGACGTTGCGACATTTGACGTGTTCTCGACAAACCCGGGGACAGTGTTTTATGAAGTTTATTCCAACGGTCGCACCGTATTTTCACAAACCAGCAATGACGGCGTGATCGAGTTTTCTGTCCAACCGCAAATGAGCGGTAGTGCGCGGCTGATGGTGTATATGATTCAGCCCAACAATGAAATTTCCGCCGACGTGCTGCCGTTTGAAGTCGAAGCCGTCGCGTCGGATTTGTTACGAGCGGATTTCAGCGCGGAAGAAGTGCGCCCCGGCGAAGCGGTGACGCTTCAAATCTCCACGCGGCAAAATGCGATGGTGGGCGTATCCATTGTTGATGAAGCGGTCTATTCGCTGGTCGAAGGCCGCCTGAATTTACAAAACATTTTTGCGCAGTTAGAAGAAATCTTCATGCAACCGCAAGTTGAAGTTCATGACGATCAGGGCTTCGGACGTGGCTTTCCACCTCCTGCGTTGAAGGGCGCGCAAGACTTGCTGGCTGATAACAACCTGCAAATTGTTGCGTCAGAAGAATTGACGGTTCCCCAAGGCCGCACACTCGACCCATGGCTGTTGTTTAACAATGACCTGATTCGCCGAGGCGTTCCCTTCGAGTTTTTCCCGTTCCCCGAAGCGGTTGATGACTTAGCGGGCGGCGGCGCTGAAAAGCAATATCAAGAACCCGACCGCGTTCGTACCTATTTCCCCGAAACCTGGTTGTGGGAACCAGAGTTCCTCACCAGCGGCGACGGCGGCATGGCGACTCTCGAATTGACCGCGCCCGACAGCATCACCAATTGGAAATTGAAAGCGACCTCCACTTCAGGGAATGGACTCGGTGTCGCAGAGGCGGAAATTCGCGTCTTCCAGGATTTCTTCGTCGAGCCTGACCTGCCTGTCGCGGTGATTCGCGGCGACCGCTTCCCGATGCGGGTGCGGGTGTTCAATTATATTGATGTACCGCAGACGGTTTTGATTACGCTGGAGAACGGCGACGAACTGGGGCTTGTCGGCGATGCGACGCGGGAAGTTTTTGTTCCAGAAAACGGCGTAGTCGGCGTCGAGTTTACGCTCCAACCCGACAAGGTCGGTTTGCTGCCGGTGTCGCTGACTGCGAAGACCGCAGACCGCGCCGACGCGATTCGTAAAAACCTGCGGGTCGAACCGGAAGGCATGAAGCGCCAGATTGTACAAAACGGCATCATCAAAGATGCGACCTCAATTGCGTTGTCATTTGTCCCTGGACCAATCTTTTTAGAACGCGACGACGGTTTGACGCCGATGCCGATTGAGATTGTTGCTGATTCAGAAAAACTGCGCATCGCCGTGACTGGCAGCCTGCTCGGCCAGTCGCTGTCCGGCCTGGGCGACTTGCTCAACATGCCCTACGGCTGCGGCGAACAGAACATGATCTTTCTCGCGCCCGACGTTGAAGTGTTGCGCTATCTCGACGCCACCGGACAGTCAAACCCCGAACTGCGCGCGCAAGCGGAGTTCTTTATCACCACTGGCTACCAGCGCCAATTGACTTTTCAGCATTCCGACGGCTCTTTCTCCGCCTTTGGCGAGAGCGACGAGTCGGGCAGTTTATGGCTGACCGCGTTCGTGCTCTCTACCTTTAGCAACGCCCGCGAGGTCTACCCCATCGACGACAATGTGATCGCGCGCGCCGCACAGTGGATCATCGACCATCAGGCCGAAGACGGTTCGTGGGAGCCAGTAGGCCTCGTCATTCACCAGGAAATGGACGGCGGGCTGGAAGGCAACCTGGGGCTGAGCGCTTATGTTTTAAATGCGCTGCTTGAGTACGGCGGCGCCGATTCGACCGCTGTCGAACAGGGACTCGACTTCGTCGCGTCGAATATCAGCCAAGTGAAAAATGCGTACATCATGTCGCTGATCGCTTATTCGCTTTCACAAGCCGGGCACGCCGCCGCTGATAGCGCTCTCGACCAATTGCTCTCGATGGCGAAGTCTGACAAAGACGGCCTCTATTGGGAGCCGCATTCGATCGAAGCCACTGGTTACGCGATCATGGCGTTGTTACAGCAGCAGCGCCCCGAGTCGCAGGCCGCGCTGGAATGGCTCTCAGCGCAGCGCAATAACCTCGGCGGTTACGGCGGTACGCAAGACACCGTGGTCGCGTTTAAGGCGCTCACCTCCGCCGCGATTCAACAAAGCCGCAATCTGGATACTGAAATTGATGTGATTGTGGAAGGCGACGTTGCGCATACATTCACAGTGAATGAAAACAATTTCGACATTATGCAGTTTGTTGATATCGCTCCAACGCAGGTGGTTACGTTGGAGCAGCGCGGCGAAGGTTCGGTGTTGTACCAGGGCGCGTATTCGTACAACGTACCTGGTTCCGAAACGCTAATGGATGCGCCGCCGATTACTCTCAGCGTGAATTACAACGCCGAACACATCGAAGTCGATGACGTGGTAGATGTCTTCGTTTCTGTCATGTACGCTGGCGGCGAAGAAGCGGGCATGTCGATTGTGGACGTCTCCGTCCCGACCGGGTTCGGCGTGGTGGGCGAAAGCATTGAGAAATTACGCGCGATGGAAAACATCAAGCGCGTTGAAGTCGCGGGCCGCAAGGTGATTGTCTATCTCGACAATCTGGCGTCCGGCGAGCCGTTTGATTTTAGCTTCCAGGTGTTGGCGAAGTTCCCGGTGAAGGCCGATCAGGGCGTTAGCCAGGCGTATTTATATTACGACCGCGACGTGATCGCCGAGTCGCAAGGCCGCGAGTTGGTGATTGAATAGAGCAACCGTATTGTCGGTTCCCGAAGGCCAGGCTCTCCCACTACCGGGCGCCTGGCCTTTTTCTTTTTGAGGACAAACAAAAAGGGGCGCAATTGAATGCGCCCCCCTGTTTCGTGTTCATGTTATTTGTTTATCCATCATTCAATCGCTGAACGAAGAAATAGGATTTTTTATTCTGAAGTCGACGGTTTTCCTGTGTCAGAGATGGATTCGCGCATTTGCGTATCCGCCATGACGTTTTTGATGTTGTAATAATCCATCACGCCCAAGTTGCCGCTGCGGAACGCTTCGGCAATCGCCAGCGGAACTTGCGCTTCGGCTTCGACCACGCGGGCGCGCATCTCTTCGACGCGGGCGCGCATCTCTTGTTCTTGCGCCAACGCCATCGCTTTGCGTTCTTCGGCCTTGGCCTGGGCGATCTGCTTATCGGCGTTGGCTTGGTCGATCTGCAATTTCGCGCCAATGTTTTCGCCTACGTCGATGTCGGCGATATCAATGGAGAGAATCTCAAACCCGGTGCCTGAATCCAGCCCCTTGTCGAGAATGCTCTTGGAGATCATGTCGGGGTTTTCAAGAACTTGCTTGTGTGACGTTGACGAACCGATGGTGGTGACGATGCCTTCGCCGACGCGCGCGACGATGGTTTCTTCGGTGGCGCCTCCAACCAGGCGGTCGAGGTTGGCTTTCACGGTGACCCGCGCCTTGGCCAGCAACTGGATGCCGTCCATCGCGACCGCCGCCACTTTGTCATAGCCTGCTTTTGGGTCTGGCGCGTCAATCACTTTCGGACGCACCGACATCTGAACGGCTTCAAATACATCGCGGCCCGCCAGGTCGATTGCGGCGGCGCGTTCAAATGTGAGAGGGATGTTCGCTTTGTCAGCCGAAATCAACGCTTGCACCACGCGATAGACGTTTCCGCCGGCGAGATAGTGGGCCTCGAGTTGGTTGGTGTTTAACACCAAGCCCGCTTTGGTCGCGTTAATCAACGGGTTTACGATATTGCTGGGTGGAACGCGACGTAAGCGCATCCCGACAAGCGTCAGCAATGATACGTGAACCCCTGAGGTCAGGGCCGCAACCCACAACCGGATCGGGATGAAGTATAAAAATAGCGCGAGGAATACAAATACGAGTCCAAGAGACATAACAGAAAATAACGCTGGGTCCATTGTGATTCTCCTTCAGAGTGTAAAACGGGCAGAATATCAATCGTTGCTCTATTGTAAGCAAAATTTCACTTAATAGCAATTCAACGCGTCCGGTTTTATACTATCCACCGAACGGCCCATCAGCGGCGCCGCTCTATTTCAACTATGATTCCATATAAAATGTACTGCGCTTTTCTTTCACTACGAAGAATATGGTGGGTATATTTCATTCGGAGGAGAAAACAATGAGTTTACGAGAGTTTCGTACGGCCGAGTTTCCGGTCCATGATATTTTTATTAACCGCAACTCGCCGCGCGCCATGTCGGGCGAAGCCATTTCTGACAACGAATTGATGTCATTGTTTGAAGCGGCGCGTTGGGCGTCTTCCTGCTATAACGAACAACCTTGGCGTTTTGTCTACGCCATGCGCGGCAGCCAGCCGTTTCAGCGTTTTATGAATTGTCTGGTCGAGTTTAATCAAACCTGGTGCAACAACGCCGCTGCGCTCATCGTGCTTGTTTCACAGGATACCTTTGCATTGAACAACAACCCAAACGACTGGCATTCATTTGATTCAGGCTCCGCCTGGCAGAGTTTGGCGTTGCAAGGTTCTGTGAATGGGCTGGTGGTTCACGGTATGGCCGGGTTCGATAAAGAAAAAGCCGCCGCTGCGGTCAACCTGCCGGGCGGGCATTCGGTGGAAATCATGATCGCTGTTGGAAAACCCGGGCCGATTGACGTTTTGCCGCAGGACATGCAAAAGGGCGAAACGCCGTCGCAACGTAAGCCGATGAAAGAAATTGCTCTTGAAGGCAGTTTTTAGTTCGGGCCGACAACATTTGGTTTCGGCTACCCAAGCCCCCGTTATAATACAATTCTGATCTTACTTTGAATTGTTGGGAGAAGATTACAATGGTTTCTTCACGACGCAGCTTCATCAAATCATTCACTATTGGAGCCGCAATCACCACTACTTCAAAAACCACAAAAGCGGCAACGGGGCTGCCAAGCCAAGCGAAAGCGCCCAACATACTTCTCCTGTTTCCCGACCAGCATCGTTTTGACTGGCTCGGTTCTTCAACGCATCTTCCGGTACGAACGCCCAACATCGACCGGTTGGCGGCGAACGGCGTTCAATTCAAAAACGCAATCTGCCCGTCTCCACTTTGTGCGCCTTCTCGCGCCTGTCTTGCTTCGGGAAACGAATATGATCGCTGCCGCGTTCCCAATAACGGCGCGAACTACCCGCTGGACCAACCGACCTTCTATCACGCGCTTCACGAAGCGGGGTATCACGTATTGGGCTGCGGTAAACTTGACCTTCACAAAGCAAGCCAAACTTGGGGACTTGATGGACGAACAAACCTCCACGATTGGGGATTTGACGACGGTATCGACAATGCAGGCAAATGGGACGCGATCAATTCAGGCCGCGAGGTTCCGAAAGACCCCTACATGGCCTTTCTGCACGACCACGGATTGGCGCAGACTCATGTCGATGATTTTATGAAACGCCGAAAAGAAGGCAAAAATGCGACTTTCGCAACTCCATTGCCTGAACCGGCCTATTGCGATAACTGGATCGGACAAAACGGCTTGTTTCTCTTGCGCCGCGCTCCTCAAAATCAACCCTGGTTTCTGCAAGTCAATTTTACCGGGCCGCATGATCCGGTCGATATCACTCATTCGATGTCGAGACTATATGAGGGCGTCGAGTTCCCTCAACCCAATCAGAATACGCAATTGGAGCCGGAGAAGCACGTCGAAATTCGCAGGAACTATTCAGCCATGGTTGAGAACATTGACCGTTGGGTGGGCGTGTATCTCAATGAACTAGAGAGACGCGGCGAATTAGACAATACGCTGGTTGTGTTCAGCAGCGACCACGGCGAGATGTTGGGCGACCATAACCTCTGGGCGAAAACGCATCCCTATCAGCCCTCTGTCGGCGTACCGCTTGTCATCAGCGGCCCGGGCGTGGTCGACTCGAAGCCAAATATAAAACCCGTAACGACTCTCGATTTGGCGGCGACTTTTTTAGAATGCGCGGGGGCAAAAATTCCGGCTCGCATCGACAGCCAGTCGCTATGGCCGATCTTGAATGGAAAAACAGACAAGACGCGCGACTTTGTTTTGTCTGGCCTTGGCCCTTGGCGAATGGTTGATGATGGGCGCTTTAAACTGGTGGTCAATTATGGCAAGCAACAGCAAACCCTGTTGTTTGATCGAACAAGCGATCCACTCGAAAACAATAATCTCGCAAAGTCTGGACCTGCTGAAGTCAAACGCTTGAAAAAACTCTTGCCTATGTGAAAAAGCGACCTCTTCGATACAAACAAACAAGGCGCGGGTGCGTCTCTGTGAGCGCCTGTGCAAGGAGGCGTTAAGCCCGCACCGAAGCGAAGAGAGACGCGCCCGCGCCTTAGATGAAATTATGTGATTTGTTAACTGCGCGGTTTCGACATCTCTTCAATTTGATCGGCGACGGCGGCCTTCAACTGGTCGGCGCTGACGCGGGTCTGCTCCATGGTGTCGCGGTTGCGAATGGTGACCGCGTTATCATCGAGCGAATCGAAGTCAATCGTGACGCACAGCGGCGTACCAATTTCGTCCTGGCGGCGGTAGCGCTTGCCGATGTTGCCCGCTTCGTCATATTGGACTTTATACAATCCGCGCAGGTCTTTTTCGATCTTGCGCGCCATTTCAATCTGCGGGTCTTTCTTAAATAATGGGAACACCGCCACCGTCACGGGCGCAACCTTGGGCGAGAAACGCATGACGTTGCGTTCTTCCATTTCGCCCTTGTCGTTAGGCGCTTTGTCGATGTCGTAGGCGTCCGACAAAATCACCAGAAACGTGCGGTCAACGCCCGCCGACGACTCGATGACGTAGGGCACATACTTTTCGTTGGTGCGGTCGTCGCGGTATGACAGGTCTTTCTTTGAAAATTCCATGTGGCGGTTGAGGTCATAATTGGTGCGGTTGGCGATGCCCTCTAACTCTTGCCAACCCATCGGGAATTTATATTCCACATCGTAACAGTCGTCAGCATAATGGGCGAGTTCGTCTTTGTCGTGTTGACGCATACGTAGGTTTTCTTCCCGCACGCCAATAGAGACATACCACTTTTTGCGTTCTTCGAGCCAATACTCAAACCACTTTTTTGCTTCGTCTGGATGCGAGAAAAATTCGAGTTCCATCTGCTCAAATTCGCGCTGACGGAAAATAAACGACTTGGTGGTAATCTCATTCCGAAACGATTTTCCGGTTTGCGCGATGCCAAAGGGGACGCGCTGGCGGGTGGTCGTGACCACATTTTTAAAATTGGGAAAAATGGTCTGGCAGGTTTCAGGGCGAAGATAAGTGATGTTCGCCGAATCTTCGACTGGGCCCCAATGTAGTTTAAACATCAAGTTGAAGTCTTTGGGTTCAGTCAGCTGGCCGCCGCACTCATGCGGGGTTTTGCTGGGCTTTTGCGGGCATTGCTCTTCGCCGATCTTGTCAGCGCGAAATCGGTGGCCGCAGGTGTTGCAAATAATCAGCGGGTCGTGGAATCCTTCGACGTGACCGGAGGCTTCCCACACGCGCGGGTGGGTAGTGACGGCGCCGTCCATGCCGACTACGTTTTCGCGATCAGTGACCACCGATTTCCACCACGATTGCTTGATCGAGTTTTTGAGTTCAACGCCCAGCGGGCCGTAATCCCACGAGGCGGCGAATCCGCCGTAGATTTCACTCGAGGGGAACACAAACCCCCGTCGTTTGCATAACGAGACGATTTCACTAAGCGAGGGTTGCGGGGAAGCGGAGGCGGTCATGTCGGGTTTTCCTTCTGGCTGAATTATTTCTTCAAAAAGTTGAATTTACGCCGATAATGAAGCAGAGAACGTCCGTCCATTGACCGGAAAACAATAGTCTATCGCTGCGGCGAAGACTCGAAAAGAGGGAGGCGGAAAACCTGTGAGTTTACGTGACGAATTGGTTGAGTTGTTTGGCGACGAGGCGGTGCGCATGGCGGAGATTCAAGAAATTCTGGCGCAGCGCTATATTCAAAAGAACCCCATCGAAGTGCGCCAGGCGATCCAGAAATTTGAAAAATTAAAAAACCTCGACAAACAAAAAGCGTATATAGAAACCTTCAAGCCCGAGATGAGCCGGGCGTTTATCTGTGCGCTCTTGTTAAATTCCGCCTCGAAAGTGGTTGCCGACCTTGGCACCCGCGCCGTGCTCGACAAGCGCATGAACCGCGCCGTCCTCGGCGGCAAAATCATTCCGAGGCGGTGAGAATGAGATTACGCAATCGTTTCTAAGCCTTTATCTTTTACGAGCTGAAGTAGTTTAAGTGACGGGCCGGTTGGGTGTTTGTCGCCGCGCTCCCATTTACTGACTAGCCCGGTCGTGACATTGAGATGTAGCGCAAATACTGCTTGGCTGACACGTTCGCGCAATCGGATTTCACGAATTTCATCAGGCGAAAGCGGCGCAACCGAGGTCAAACACATCGCATCAAATTCTCTCAGCGTTTTCTTATCCATCACGCCCGACTGGCTTAGGTCAGACGCGGTTTCATGAATTGCACCAAGAATTTTGCTTTTATATTTTTTTGCGGGACTCATTTTTTCACCTCAATTAGCGCTCCATGGTCTACTGCCAATTTCAATTGATCATCATCATAATTCAACATTTCTTTCGCTAACGCTTTAAACGCTTTCAGTTCAATTGGGCTGATGTTGTCTAGTTCATTTTTGGCAAAGCCGTATACATAAAACGCTTTATCTTCGAATCGAAGCAAGACTATAGCCCGGTATCCTCCTGATTTTCCTTGGCCCGATCGTGATAGTCGTTGCTTAATAACTCCACCACCCAAATCAGCATCAACTTGGCCTTTTTCAATTTTTTCTATTGCAGCAGCAAGTTGCGAATCTAAAATTCGTTCTTTCTTTACAAAGCGGCTGAATACTTTGGTTTTAAATATTCTCACTGTTGACGCCTTTTCAAGTTGTACATATATTCTATGTCACTGAGTGATACAAAGCAAGTAATATTGGTTTGACTCAATTGCGGTCCGCAGATAAAACCGCGCCGTTCCCGGCGGCAAGATCATTCCGAGGCGGTGAGGTAATGGATTAACAATTTAGTCCATTCGTTTATTCTCATTGCGCCCTGCTTTTGTATTTGTCATAATGTAGATGATCTATAATTTTTTGCAGCGGGAGAAATGATGAAATTCCAACCTTTCTACAAACTTTTTATCGTAATCACTTTTTCAGTCATCTTTTTATATCCCATACAAGCCAAGCCGCGCGTCATCGTTACAACTGACGGCGAAATTGACGACCGCTGTTCGATGGTGCGGTTTCTTCTTTACGCAAACGAATTCGATGTAGAAGGATTAATTCTATCCAGCTCGAAATATCACTGGGTAGGTAATACGTGGGCCGGCGAAGAGTGGATTGATCATCAATATGATTTATACAAAGAAGTGTATCCGAACCTGCTGTTGCATGATCCTGAGTTTCCGTCTCCGCTTGATTTGCGAGAAAAAACCTTTGTCGGAAACATAGACGCCGAAGGCGAGATGGAGAAAGTCACTCGCGGTTCTCAACATATCGTTGACGTGTTGCTCGGTGACAAGAAAGGCCGGGTTGATCTTCAAGCCTGGGGCGGCACGAATACCATCGCCCGCGCTTTGAAGACCATTCAAGAGAAGCATCCAGACCAAATGGAGCGCGTCTCTCAAAAAGCGACCCTCTATCTCATTCTAGACCAAGACAAAACCTACAGAGAGTATATTCAACCCAACTGGCCCAAGTTGCAGACTATTATCAGCAAGCAGTTTGGCGTCATCGCCTATCGTTGGGAACAGTCGATGCCTAAGCAGTTTCATCCGTATTTTGACGCTGAATGGATGAGAGAAAATATTCTTGAAGGCCACGGCCCTTTGTGTGCGAGTTATGAAGCGCGAAAAGACGGCGCGTTTCGTTCAGAGGGCGATTCGCCTGCGTATTTACATCAAATCCCAACAGGATTAGTGGGCAGCCATGAACCCTATTACGGCGGCTGGGGCGGACGCTTTCAGTTAGAAAAAGGCTCAGAAAATACTTGGGTGGACGCCAAAGACGACAATGACCGCATCAAACCACTGTGGCGATGGGCGGAAGATTTTCAAAACGACTTCGCCGCCCGCGCTGACTGGTGCGTCAAACCGTTTGGTGAAGCGAACCACGCCCCGCATCACGAGCATAAGTCGCTTGTTACGCATGGAACCATAAGCCCGGGAGAAACAAAAACGCTGAAAGCGTTTGAAGTTCAAGACCCAGACGGGGACGAACTCTCATATCACTGGTGGATTTATGACGGCCCCAGCGGCGACATAGAAGGAATCAAGATCAAAGACGCTGATACGAAAAAGGCCACGTTCATTTTTCCTGACAAATTACAAGAAGGTAAAACCGAATACCATATTATGTTAACAGTCAGAGACGATGGCGACCCAAGCCTCGCGACCTATCAGCGCTTTGTTCTCAAAAAATTGGAATAGAAAGAGTCTCGATCTGGCTCGATTTGTTCTTGAGCGCAATGACGCACATGAAGGATATGCACATTCATGTGTTGAATGGTAAATAAAATTCGGTAGACGCCCCGCTTTTTTCCATACATCAACTGACGTATTTCTTTTTGGAATGCGCCATTTTCTGGCGCCAATGAACAACGCTCAGGAAACCCTTCTAATGATTTGGCTGCTTTTACGAGAGAGTGGAGCCATTGCTCAGCGCGGGTTCGTGATTCTTTGGCAATCCAAAGAAATGCGCGTTCCAGATCGTCTTCCGCAGGCGGCTCAATGATGACGGTGTATTTCATTATTCGGTTGGGATATCAAACTTACTCGCAAGCCGTTGTAATACTTCATCCGCAGGGCGGCCTTTGCCTTGCTTCATAGATTTCAGTCCGCGCTCTATGCCTTCAATGGCTTCTAGGCGGTCTAACAGGTTGAGTATTTTTTGATAGGATGCCGCATCTTGAACGACAACTTCAGCCTTGCCGTTAACGGTCAATACTTGGGGCAGTCCGGTTTGCTTGATGTGTTCTAACACCGATTTGGTGTTGCGCTGAAACTCTGAAAGAGAGCATATATTGTCTAAGTTTAACATACGATATCACCATGTAATTAGATGTTAATTGCATGGTACTTGGGTATGAGATTCGAAACAAGTTTCTTTTAGTAAAAGTCTTTGCCGCCGTTTGATCAAAACTCACTGTCGCTTGACCCGGTCGTCACGATCCATCATGATATATGCATATATCCGAATGGACGCATGAATGTATGACGACCCACGCTGATCCCGTGAAAATCTGTAAGGCGCTCTCTGATGAGACGCGTCTGCGCCTGTTGTGGCTGCTCGATCAACATGAGCTGTCCGTCAATGATATGGTGGATATTCTCGCTTCGACTCAGTCGCGGGTGTCGCGCCATTTGAACGTGCTGAAAGAATCAGGCTTTCTCGAACTGCGCCGCGAAGGCACTTGGTCGTATTACCGTAAAGCCGAAAACGGCGCCATGCCCGCAGAGGCCCATCAAGCCTGGGATATGATTCGCGCTTGGGCCAATGAAAACGCTACCGCTGCGGACGACCATAAAAAACTGCATGATGTTTTAGAACGCAAACGCAAACAAAGCCGTCGCTTTTTCGGTCAACACGCCGACGAGTGGGACGATATCCGCGCCCGCATCTGCGGCGACCTGGTCACGCTGCAATCGTTGGAGTCGCTGGTCCCGCCGCAGTTGGTGGTTGCCGACATTGGTTGCGGGACAGGGCATATTCTGCTGACGCTGGCGCGAGTGGTGCACAAAGTGATCGGCGTTGATAATTCAAAAAAGATGCTGGCGCTCGCTGAAAAGAACGCTAAACGCGCCAAGTACAAAAACGTCGAACTGCGTTTTGGCGATATGGAAAACCTGCCGTTCAAAGATAACGAAGTCGACGCGGTGTTCGCGGGGTTGGTGTTACATCACGCGCCCGATCCGTCGCTGGCGATTTCAGAAATGGCGCGAATCGTGAAACCGGGCGGCGCGGTCACCATTATCGACTTGCAGCGGCACTCCGAAGAATGGCTGCGCGACGAACTCGCGCATAGTTGGTTGGGGTTTGAGGAAAAAGACATGGCCCGGTGGTTTGAACGGGCGGGGTTATCAGGCGCGCGTTGGATCGAAGGTCTCTCGGCGCCAATCGTCGCAGAAAAAAATTCACAGCAAGACCGATTAAAAAGTTTTGTGTTTTACGGCAGAAAGTAGCGGATTATTTCGCTGAACCGTTACGATTTTTCAGTTTATCTTCGATGTCGTTCAAGCGCCGCACAAACTCGCTCAATCCGTCCACATATCCACGGAAGGTCGTGTACTGATCGTTGGTCATGGCGGGTGCGCCCACCATCACCGCCCCGTTGGCGATGTCTTTGCTCACGCCGGAGCCGTCTTTGATTTCGGCGCCGTCGCCGATTTGAATATGGCCGACCATGCCGACGCTTTGGCCGATGTTAACTTTTGCGCCGATTTTGCAACTGCCGCAGATGCCGGCGCCGTCGCCGATGGTTGTTTTTTCGCCGATGGCGACATTGTGGCCTACTTGCACCAGTGCGCCGATTTCTGCGCCATTTTCAACCACGGTGCTACCCAGGGTAGCGCGGTCAATGGTCGAGTTGGGGCCGATGTGTACGTTGTCTTTCACGACAACAGACCCCACTTGAGGCACTTTATAATTCACGCCGTCTTCTTGTTTGGCGTAACCAAAGCCGTCGCTGCCAATCACAACGCCGGATTCAATCACAACACGGTTTCCGATTTGCGTTTTTTCGCGCAGGGTGACGAAGGGATGCAAAATTGATTCATCGCCGACGATGCAGTCTTCGCCGATGTAAGCGCTGACTTGAATCACGGCGCCGCGACCAATGCGCACGTTTTTTTCGATAACGACATTGGCGTGAATGACAACGCCTTCCGCCAGTTGAACGCTTGGATCAATTACTGCAGTTGGATGAATCTGGCAGTAGTCGTCAGAATTTGCGGAAGTGATCTCCGAGATAGCCGTCATTGATTTCATCTGATACCTTCCCCCTGCTGTTGCGCCTGCCAGAGGTCAAATACGCCTGGTTTTACGTTTTGCACCCGTTCTCTAAGCAATGCGCACATAGTAATAACAACCTACCAATGAAACAGATTCTTCCCTTACAGCCAGAGTTCCCAAAATATATTAGGTTTATACCCAATTAGTCCATCTAAAATCACATATAAATTACACTAACCGTATTTTTCATTATAGGCAAACAGTCAAGCGTCTGCAATAAACTTTATTCGGAAATTTCAAAATATGAACCGCTCTCATCGTCAGGCCATGATATGACGCTTAATTATAACACATTTTCTGAAGAATCAAAACTACTTAAACGCAGTGTTAATAACTGGTTATAAGTAATTTGGCTCCGTGCTGGCGCTTCGGCGTCATCCACGCCGCGACGGGCTGCCGCCATCCCTTACCGGTTTTCAATTGACCAAACATCGTCAAAAGCGTCGACGGGCGCCCGAATTTCATCCGGCTCATTTACGTTATATGGCTCGGTCGGCATGTTCAGTAAGTAGGTTTCCGCCGAGAGCGACATCTGACCATGCCACACCATCGGGGGGATAGTCAAGAGCGCATCCAGCCCGTCGGTTCCCAGGGCAACGGTTTGGTATTGCCCTTTGGTGGGGCTGCCGTCGCGGTCGTCATACAACGCGACTTTTGACGTGCCGGAGACGACGTAAAAATGGTCGGTTTGTTTTTGATGTTTATGCCAGGCTTTGATGCAGCCGCTGCGCAAAAATGAGATGTACGCCTGGCCGAAGCCTTGGTAATGTTCGTCGTCGTTGCGCAACACTTCGACCAGGAACCCCCGGTCGTCAGCATGACGATTGAGCCGAATCAATTTGACGCCGTCGATCATTCAATCAGACCTCATGTTTTAGAGTGATTTGGGTTATCGTACATCGGGCTTCATCATCCACAAAGAGACTCTTGGGAGGTTTAGGCGAATGCATGTGATGATCGTGGGCGCGCGCGGCCAGTTGGGGCGCGACCTCGCCGCCGCATTTTCCGATTGTCAGGTGACTCTGTATGATTCGGAAGATATGGATATCGCCGATGAAGCCAAGGTGCAGCAGCAGGTTTCGTTCATCGGTCCTGACCTGATTATCAATAGCGCCGCCTTCACTCGCGTCGATGATTGCGAGCGCGAACATCAACGCGCCTTTCAAATCAACGCGCTGGGGCCGCTTCACCTCGCCTTGGCCTGCAAGCGCTGGAACGTCCCGCTGGTCCACATCAGCACTAACTACGTCTTCGATGGCGAAAAAGGCGCGCCCTATCACGAAAACGACGTCACCCGCCCCATCAATGCCTATGGCGTCACCAAGCGCGCTGGCGAAGAATATATCCAATATACCTGGGCCAATAGCGCCATTGTGCGCGTGTCAGGATTGTTTGGATTGTCGCCCAGTCGCATGAAAGGCACCAATTTCGTCGAAGCCATGCTGAGGCTCGGCAAAAAAGGGGCGCCGTTGCGCATCGTCAGCGATGAATACGTCTCGCCGACCTTCACCCAAGACGCCGCCGCGCAGGTCCGCCGCCTGGTCGACCGCGAAGACCGGGGCGTGTTCCATTTGTCGAACCAGGGGCAGTGTTCGTGGTTAGAATTCGCCCAGGAAATTTTTCGCGGCGCGGGCTTGTCCGTCAATGTGGAGCCAGTCACCGCCGAGCAATACGGCGCCCCTGCGAAGCGTCCCCGCAATTCAAGTTTAGACAACCAAAGATTCAAAACGCTTGGCTACCCCGACATGCGTTGTTGGAAGGAAGCCTTGAGCGACTATCTCGCCCAGCGCGAAACGCAGGCGACGGTGAAGTAAAACTTGGCCCGCTTCGGCTTGAAATTTTAAATAGAAGCAATCTCGTTTTTTAGCGCAAAAATGCAAGATCGCCGCGTCGGCCTTCAGCCTCCTCGCGATGACACGTATGTTTATGAGATACGTTCTATTAAAAGCGAATTTATCATGCCTCTTGCAACCGCCCATGCATTATTTCAAACGCTGATTGACTTAATTTACCCGCCTGTTTGCGCGGGATGCGGCGGCGAGGTCGCGGGAACCGGCCCGCCCGTCTGCGAAGCGTGTTTGCTCTCGGCGCCGCGTATTGAGAAACCGTTGTGCCAAACCTGCGGCGCTCCGGGAGAAAACCCACACGCAAAACACTGCCCCGAATGCCCTGAAAAAGCCCACTACCACCGCGCCCGCGCTGTGCTCGATTATCAAGATAAAACCGTGAAAAAACTGATTCAGGGTCTCAAATTTCACTACCAAACGGGTTTAGCGGTTCCGCTTGGGGATTTAATGCTGGAGGGATTCAACCAGTATTTCAAAGATGAACAATATGACGCCATCGTTCCGGTGCCGCTGCATCGAAAGCGAAAGCGCCAGCGTGAATTCAACCAGGCGACCTTGCTCGCACAAGCGATTCAGCGCGAGCATAATCTGCCCATGATCGAGAACGCTGTGATGAGAATTCGACACACGAAACCGCAAACTTCAATGACGCCATTGAAACGAAAAACCAATGTGCTTGGCGCGTTTGCGGTGAAAGACGCAAGCGTAATCCAGGGCGCTCAACTGTTGCTGGTCGATGACATTTATACGACGGGAAGCACCACCAATGAAATTGCGCGGGTGTTGATTGAAGCCGGGGCCAAACACGTCGATGTGCTGACTCTCTCGCGTTCACTGATGAACCTGTATCGTAAGTGAGAGTGACTACGGCGCGGCGTCGCCCCAGACGCGCATGAATAACAGCAGGTCGAGCGAATCGACGAAGTCGTCTTGGTCGAGGTCGTGCTTCTCTTCAAAGCGGCGCCATCCGGTTGCGAACTCAAACAAGTCGCTCGCGCCAATTCGTCCGTCGTTGTTGAAATCGGCTTGCGAGCGCAGTTGCGAAAGCGGGTCGGGCGTCGGAGTCGGGACGTATGGTTCGACCAAGTCTGAGATGTCCCAAACGCGCGCGGCGCCGTCTACGCTGCCAGTCAGAACGCGTGTCCCGTCCGGCGAGTAGTCTACCGATTGCACCCAATGACCGTGACCAGCGAAGGTCCGCATGGCTTCGCCGGATTGCGCGTCCCACAAAATGGCGGTCTTATCTTCCGACGCGGTCAAAACGGTTTTGCCGTCAGGGCCAAAACGGGCGGCGTCTACTTTGCTTTGGTGTCCGTTCAGGGTCAGCGTTTCGGTTCCGCTCGCCGCGTCCCAAATCTTGGCGGTCTTGTCCCAGCTGGTGGTGAGAATACGTTGCCCGTCGGGCGAGTAGGCCGCATCGGTGACGGCAAAGGTATGCCCCAGCAGCGTACGGATTCGCTGTCCGGTTGCGATGTCCCACAAGCGGGCGCTGTTGTCGAGCGCGCTGGTGACCACTTGGGCGCCGTCCGGGCTGAATTGGATCGAAGTCAGCCCCAGCGTATGACCGGAAAACGCTCGCACCAACAGGCCGTCGGGCAATAAAAACATACGCCCGAAATTGTCGCCGCTGGCGGTAACCAATAGTTCGCCGCCGGGTGAAAAACTCACGCCGTTGACCACGCGGTAATGGTCGCTCAAGTCAGCGATTATTTGTTGCGTCGCGAGGTCCCACACAATGGCGTGATTGTCTTTGGAACCCGTGACGACGTGTTGCCCGTTGCGGTCGAGTTCCATTGAGATGATCTCGTCTGTATGCCCGCGTAGGATGCCCACCACCACGCCGCGTTCGATATCCCAGATGTGAACATCGCCGTCGAGTTTGCCGAGCAGCGCTTGGGTCCCGTCGTGGGAAAACCGGGCGACGTTTACCCCGCCGAATCCGCCGTTTTGGGTGACGAAGTAAAGTTTCTGAGGCGGGCCTCCGTTCGCGTTCCAACGGATGGCGACTCCGGCGTCGCCGCCAGTAATGACTTGGGTTCCGTTGTTATAAAACACGGCGGTTTGCACGGTGTTGGCGTGTCCGGCGAATGTTTTGAGCAGCGATCCGTCGGCGACGTTCCATCGTTTGGTGAAGCCGTCTTCGCTGGCGGTCAACACTTCGGCGCTATTGGGCGAGAACGCGACGGAGGTAATGTCGGCGCTGTGGGCTTCGATGGTGCGTTCGAGCGTGGGGCCGTTGAGGTTCCAGATTAACAGGTTGGACTCGCTAACGGTTGCCGCCCGGCTGCCGTCGGGTGAGAAGGCGACGGCAAATACATACCAGGTGTGCGCATCGAGCGTGTGTAAAAGTCTGCCGTTATCGACATCCCATATTCGGGCGGTTTTGTCCCAGCCGCCAGTGATGATTTGTTCGCCGTCGGGTGAAAACGCGATGGCGTCAATGCGTCCAATCTCTTCACCGCTGAGAAGAAACGCCTGTTGTGGATTTCCGTTGCGGGCGTTCCATAAAAAGGTGGAGCCATTTTCGCCGCCAGTGGCGACGAAGCGCCCGTCGGGCGAGAACGCAGCGGCGGAGACCTCACCTACGTGGCCTTCGAGCGTCTCTAATAACTCGCCAGTGTTGGCGTCCCAAATTCGGGCGAGGGCGTCGTTTCCACCTGTCAGAACGCGGCTGCCGTCGGGCGAGATGGCGATGCTATTCACTTCGCCAAGGTGGGCGATGAGGTCGTGTTCGATCTCTCCGGTTTGCGTGTTCCACACAAACGCGCCGAATGCGCGGTTGGCGGTCGCCATACGCGAGCCGTCGTCAGAAACCGCAATGCCCATAAACGGCGCCGAGCCGAGCAGAATTTCACCAGACGGCCCGTGAAAGGTCCGCGCATCAGCGCTGGCGAAAATCCCCAATAAACAAACAGACAAGCAAATCCGCTTCAGCATCAAAGTTCACCAAAATCACAAGAAGTCAATCAACGTCCGACAGCGTGTTATTGCACAGGCGCTCACAGAAAGGCGCCCATGCCGTTGGATGAATCCCCCTAGCCTCTCTTAATTCGCCACGGCCAGGGGGGGATCAACAAAGCAACTTTACAATGAAACAATTTTGTTTTTGTGATGAGATTCATACGCGCCCAGCGCAACCCGCACTGCGGCGGCGCCAGCGTGTACGTCGCAGTCTGGCTGTACGCCTTTACGAACGCATTGCAAAAAATATTTCATCTGCGCAGGCCAACCGCCGTCGAGCGCATTTTTAACTAGCATCGCGCGTTTCTCTTTGCGGTTGCCCGCCGGGTCAACGGAACCGACGATGCGCACGGTGGTATTCTTGTTGTAGTCGACCTCAATCGCCGCTTCGCTGCCCATGATCTCGATCCCGGCGAAGCCCTGCTTGCTGGTCCAACCCGCTTCGGCGTATCCCAAGGCGCCGCTCTGGAATTGGAACTGCATGATGACGTTGTCTTCCATCGGGATTTTATGTTGAAGGGTCGCCGTGATGGCGCTGACTTTGGCGATGGGGCCGTAAAGCCATTGCGCCAGATCAATGGCGTGGATTCCCATATCAAACAACGCGCCGCCGACCGCTTGGGCGGGGTTGAAAAACGATTTCGACATCATCCAGTCTTTGGGGCCTTCATGCGCGAACCGCACCCGAATCATGTACGGCTTGCCGATCTTGCCCGCTTCGATTTGCTGCTTGGCTTTTTGGGTTCCCTTATAGAAGCGGTTTGAAAACGCGGTCATAAACAAGACGTCCGCCTGTTTGGCGGCGCGTAAAATCTGGTCGATTTCTTTTTTGCTGGTGCATAGCGGCTTCTCGCACAAAACATGCAGGCCTTTTTGTAAGGCCATGACGGCGTGTTCGGCGTGGAACGCGTTGGGCGAGGTGATGCTGATGCAATCCGCCGATTCGCGCTTCAGCATGTCATCGACGGAAGCGTAGGCTTTGCCGATTTTGAATTTCTCTTGCGCCGACTTGCGGTTTTTGGGGCTGGGGTCGGCGACGGCGACGATTTCGCAGTCTTTGTCTGAATCATATCCCAACAGGTGGCAGTTATGGGCGATGGCGCCGCAACCGATGACCAATGCGCGAACTTTTTTCATTTGGTATTCTCCTTAAGCAAATCGGATAGACGATGCGTAAACTGACCGCTTTTGTCAAGCTGTTTTTTGAAGAAGATGAAACTGCTTTACCCCTCTGTAATTTGAGATGACGCAGTCTTTCATGAGTAGAGAATATCCATTTTAAACATATTCCTTAAAAACACGTCAAAACCATTCACGTGAACAGGCTTTTTGACTAAGATTATAGCGCTGGCCGGGTGGTGGAATGGTAGACACGAGGGATTTAAAATCCCTTGGCGGCAACGTCGTGCGGGTTCAAGTCCCGCCCCGGCTACAGCAGCCTCTCTAACGCCGGAAAGGACGCGCCGATCTCATGTCTAGCATCGACCGCCGGACGTTTCTTCAATCCGCCGCGCTGTCGGCGCCGCTGCTTTCCCGCTTGTCTCACGCTCAAGAAGACGACGCTCCGCGCAAAGCCAACATCGTGCTCATCATGGCCGACGACCTGGGCTATGGCGACCTTGGTTGTTATGGCTGCGATGACATTCAGACTCCTAATATTGACCGCATCGCTGCGCAAGGCGTCCGCCTGACCGATTATTACGCCTCGGCGCCGGTGTGTACGCCGACGCGATGCGCACTGATGACGGGGCGCTACCAGGCGCGTTGCCCTAACTTGGAATGGGCGCTGTACACGGGCGTCAACACTGTTGGCCTGGCGCCGACCGAAACCACCATCGCAACCATGCTCAATAAAGCAGGCTTCGCGACCGGGATGTTCGGTAAATGGCACTTGGGCGAGCGCGAAGAATGGCGCCCCAACCAGCACGGCTTCGACGAGTTTTTCGGGCATCTGGGCGGCAACCTCGATTATTTTGAACACCGCATCGCAAACGGCGCCCCCGATCTCTACGAAAACAATGAACCCGTCCAGCGCGACGGGTATATCACCGATCTCATTACCGAACGCGCGGTCGATTTTTTAGAACGCAAAAGGGAAGCGCCGTTTTTCGCCTACGTCGCCTACAACGCGCCCCATTGGCCCATGCAGGGGCCGGACGACCAAGATAAGAAAGTCGTGCAAGGGAAAAACTGGGTCGAGAAAGACCGCGCGACTTACATCCGTATGGTTGAGCAAATCGACGCAGGCGTGGGTAAGATTCTCGACCAGCTCAAAGCAAGCGGGCTGGAACAAAACACGCTGGTGGTGTTTTGCAGCGACAATGGCGGCGACCGCTCTTCGCGCAATACGCCGTTGCGCGGGCAAAAAGGCCACCTGTGGGAAGGCGGCGTCCGGGTGCCGTGCGTGATGCGTTGGCCGGGGGTGTTGCCTGCGGGCGGGACCAATTCGCAAGCATCCATCACCATGGACCTCTCGGCGACGCTGCTCTCCGCCGCGATGGTGAGGCCCACCCGTAAACTCGACGGCATGGACCTGTTGTCCTACCTGACGGGATACCGTAATCCAGTTGAACAAACCCTGGTGTGGCGTAATACATTTCGCAACCAGCGCGCCGTACGTTGGGGCAAATGGAAATGGCTCGAAATTGACGGCAAGGAAATGTTATTCGACTTAAAAAAAGACATCGGCGAAAGCGAAGACATCTTGCAGCGCTTTCCCGACATCGCCCATTGGCTGCGTGAAATCTTTGGTCAGTGGGAACGCGCCATGCCTTACAAACAAACCCTCTTCGGCAACGACCTCCACAACATCACCTCGCCTGACCAAGGCGCGACGTTGTAGCCTAACAGGCTTGGGTGCATCTCTGCTTAATAGACCAGGGGGAGGGCGAACCTCCTGGTGAGCCGCTTGGACTAATTGATAAATAATCCCACATCTGTTCTATCAATCAAAAAATCACGATAGTGTGTTCTCACCATGAAACCCGACTTGCTCAGAATCTATAAAACCTTGCGGGCGCATTTTGGTCATCGCGACTGGTGGCCGGGCGACGGGCCGTTAGAGATCGCCGTCGGCGCCATTCTCACCCAAAACACCAATTGGAAAAACGTCGAAAAAGCCATCGCGAATTTGAAGCAAGCCAAGGCGCTGTCGTATCGCGTATTGCGCGACATCGAAACCGAAGCGCTGGCGCAACTCATCCGCCCGTCGGGGTATTTCAACCAGAAAGCAAAAAAACTCAAAGCGTTGATTGATTTCATCGAACGAAATTACAACGGCAGCCTCAAACGATTGTTCGCGCAAGAGACCCAAGCGCTGCGCGAAGGTTTGCTCAGCGTGAAAGGCATCGGCCCGGAAACGGCGGATTCCATATTGCTCTACGCGGGCGGGCATGTTTCGTTTGTGATCGACTTGTATACCTACCGCGTCCTCACCCGTCATGGCTGGATCAGCGAAGACGCGACTTACAGCGATATGAAAGAACTATTTGAAGGCGGGCTGCCGCGCGAGATGGATTTATACAATGACTATCACGCTCAACTGGTGGCGGTCGGAAACAACTTTTGCCGCAAGACGCCCAAATGCGAGGGATGCCCGCTGGAAGCGCTTTTGCCAAACGGTAAACGTATGGCTTAAGCGTCGATCATCACCAGAGTGCCTCGCGAGGGGCCGCGCTGCACCACAAAGCCAAAGCGCACCGTCTCGTCTTCGGGCGCAATCAGTTTATATGACCAGTTAGCGCCAACGCGCTCGCCCAGCATGGTCAACATTTCCACGCCGATAAACGCAACGCCAATTTCTTCGGGGAACCCGGCTTCTAACAATTTAACGGAACCGTCGATGCGGTCGCGTTGGTAGATGCTTTCGCCCCGGTATTGGTCGGCGGATTGTTCGAGTTTTTGGGCGTCGCGATGAAAGATAATCAGTTTGGTCATGCCTGAACGCACCAACCGTTCGTCGCGTACCACAAATTGAATTTCTTTCGGGCCGGAAGGGCCAAACGCCCGCTGGGCTTCAACCGGTTGGCCGGCCTCGCGGTTTTCGACGACGGCGATCTGCGGCGCGTACGCGGCCTGGTCGTTCAACGGTTGCAAGTATTCGGTGCTGCACCATCCGGCGACGCCGCTTCCGGAGAGGACGCGGCTCCATGCGTCGCGTTCTTCAATGCGGACCACGACGTCATCTTTGCGAAAGCGGCCTAAGACGCGATAGACATCGCCGGGGGCTTCGCGTACATTCACCAAGTCGCCCGTCACCAGACAAACCTGGCGATTCATTGGCGCAATAAAGTTGGGATGGATCCACCCGTCTTCGCCTTCGATGGTTTTGGCGTGCAGCCAACCGTCGACAAATTCAATTGCGAGTAAAATCGAACGTCCCGGCAGCGATTTGCCAGGGAAACTCAAACTCGGCCCTTCGCGAAATCGCACTCCCGCGCCGCTGACCTGATAGACATCGCCCTTGGGAACCATCACCGGCAACAACGGCATGGGGCCGGATTCTTGTATGGTTTCAATCGGGGGCGTGATTGGATTTTCGCTCATGCCTGGTTGGGTCGCATTGACCACGCTTGTGGCGTAAGTTGGTATCGGCGCGATATATTCCGCGCTGCCGCCGCGAATGATCTCGATGACATCGCTGCGCCGGATTTTGACTTGAATCGCCAACTCGCCGGGAACTTCAACGACATAGTCTTCCGTCGTTTCGCCGACGATCGTCCCGATGACCTGGTCTCCGTTTCGCAACAGCAAAGTATCCGCCGCCGCAGCCAGAGCAAACGTAAGCGTTATCAGGCAACACAGTCCAACACGAACAGAAAACATAGTCAGAATCCTTTTGGGATTTGTTATCATTGAGGCGACTCCGCCGTAAATATCGTTATTGCCGCAACGACTGCACGGCGTCTCTATTCACTTTAACGATGGTATCATATAAACGCAACGATAATGAATAGCAGAATCGGTTAGCCCGCAAAAAAAGGACGGACCACAGATGGCCTTGCGAACTTGTTGCTGTTGCTTCATATCGTTCTTGTTCAGCGCGGGCGTTTTTGCCGACGATGGCCCCGTCTCTCCGGCTGTTTTTGTGAATCAATCAGCGTATGTGGCCGGGCATTCAAAAATCGGCCTGGTTTCTTCTAGCATTGCCTTGCCGTTTACGGTTTGGAACCTGCAAACCGAATCGCCCGTGTTGCGAAGCCAATTGATCTTGCGTGAGCCGAATCACGCCGCATCGGGCGTTCATGTCTGGCAGGCGGACTTCAGTATCGTGAATGCGACCGGCGTTTATGCGATTGACGTTCCCGGCTTGGGGCGGTCTCATCCCTTCTCGATTAGCGCATCGCCGCCAAAGGCATTGGCGCAACGCGCTCTAAACGCATTCTATTTTTTACGCGAGGGCGCCGGGTTCCCGAAACCTATCGCGGGTGACTGGGCGCGCAAGGCGCAACCAAGCCCTGCGGCGCTGGTGTATCCCCCGACGGCGGAGCCTAAATCGTTTTCATTGGGCGGCGGCTGGCATGACGGCAGCGACGCCGGGCGGTACGTCCCAAGCGGCGTATATGCGGCGGGTGTATTGATGACGCTGCACGAGTGGCTGCCCCAAGTGTTTGAAGACGGGTCGTTGTCGGTTCCCGAGGCGCATAACGGCGTGCCGGATATTTTGGACGAAGTGCGCTGGGAAGTGGAATGGCTATTTTCGATGCAAACCTCAACGGGTTCGGTTTATCACAAGGCGACCGCCCTCGCGCCCGACCAACCCGAAAAAGCGCCGCTCTATTTGTTTGCGCCGTCGACCGCCGCCTCTGCGGGCGCGTGTGCGGTGTGGGCGAAGGCGTCGCGGTTGTATTCGCCCTATGATGCGACCTTTTCCGCGCAGTGTTTGAACGCAGCGGTGCGCACCTGGCAGTGGCTGGAACTCACCCCGAACGATGGGGGGTTCAGCAATCCAACTGACGTGAAAACCAAGGCGTATGCAGACGCTGACGACAGCGATGAACGCTTGTGGGCGGCGGTGGAACTGAGGCGCGCGTTGAATGACGAGCGGCTGGACGCCGTGATTGCAGCGATGGTCGAAAAGCGCGTCCCGTTGTTGTATGCGTCGGGCTACTGGGGGGACGTGACGCCCTTGGCGGCTGCGGCGATTGTCAGCGCAACCGAAATTGAAACGTTTGAAAAACTCAGTGACGAGGTGCGCAGCGATTTGCGTTCTCTGGCGGATAGTCTGGCCGAAAAAACCGGAGAGGACGCGTTTTTATTGACGCTGGATGCCGATGGATTTACCTGGGGATCAAACGGCGCCGTATTGCGCAACGCGATGATCTTACTGCTCGCGCAGTTGGTGGAGCCGGAGCCGCGCTACGGTCACGCGGCGCTCGAACAAATGAATTATCTCTTGGGGCGCAACCCCGTGGGGATGAGTTACGTCACCGGGTTTGGCGAGGCCTCGCCTCAGTCGCCTTATCAGTGGCAGCGCTATGCGGGGGGCGGCAAGACGCCTATCCCGGGATTGATCGTCGCGGGGCCGAACCAGTCATTGAATGACGGCGTTCTCAAGACGAATTTCAGTGCGTCGTCTCCCCCGGCGACGGCGTACAAAGACGACTCCGCCAGTTTTTCTTCGAACGAATTCACCATTGACTGGAACGCCGCCCTGGTGTTTGTCGCCACGGTATTGAGCGAGCGCTAGCGGATTTTTTTACGCATGTTCTGAATTTCCTCTTCTGGCGCTTGCTGCGCCGTCCCCCCCCTTATTAAGGGAGGCTAGGGAGGATTTGCTATTTTCATCCTCGCGCCCTCCCACAGCCCGCTCGATTCTGTTTTGTTCAATTGCATCAAGGCGCTGCTGGTTGCCGTTGGTATTGTAGGCCAGTGCGAATTCGACTTCATCATCAACCCAATTCACTTGATGCGTCGTCGCCTTATTTCAAAACACGTCATTTTTATCCGTGCTATTTGATCGGTTTTGGGGCGATTTCTCTTTGTTAATTCAACGTTTATGGGCTGGTCTTGCGCTTGACGGGGCATAGGGAATTCGGTAGCCTTGAGGTTCCAATATTGATTGGGAAATTCAGAAAAACCATCCGAATTCATTTCGGATTCTCAGGGAGGACGTACCCGTGGAAGGTAAAGCCTTAGGATTAGTCGAAACCCGCGGTCTGGTCGGCGCCATTGAAGCCGCCGACGCCATGGTCAAAGCCGCCAGCGTTACATTGGTTGGCAAAGAAAAAATCGGCGGCGGTTTTGTGACCGTCATGGTGCGCGGCGATGTCGGCGCGGTCAAAGCAGCCACCGACGCAGGCGCAGCAGCGGCCCGCAAAGTGGGCGAAGTGGTTTCCGTACATGTGATTCCACGTCCGCACAGCGACCTCGAAGCCATTCTGCCGACCAAACCGTAACCCGGTCGGACGACGCGCCTGGGTCGTCTCCAAACAATTGCGATTGTTAAGGCAACGTCCAAGCGCGGCTACATTGCCGCGCTTGGTTTTTTGTCTGGTTCGTGATGTTTTCTTTTGCGAGCGCCTAGCGCGGAGGGAGAGCGCCGTATGAGCTTACCGCCAAATTCCGACGCCTTGGTCGAACAAGTGGTGCGCCGCGTGGTTGCGCGTTTGCAGGGTGCAAGTGCGCCCGTTGCGCCGCAGCAACGCATGACGGTTCCATGCAACATCTCCGTACGCCATATCCATCTCTCACGCGAGTCGATGGATGTTCTCTATGGGCGCGGTGCTGAACTGGAACCGATGCGACCCTTATACCAGACCGGCGAGTTTGCCTCCAAGCAAACTCTGACGTTGGTGGGGCCGCGGATGCGCTGCCTCGGCGAAGTGCGCATTCTGGGGCCGCTGCGCAAATACACCCAAGTTGAGGTCTCGCGCACCGACGCCATCTATCTGGGCATCGACCCGCCTGTGAACCGCTCCGGCGATCATAACGGCAGCGTGGGGTTGATCCTGGTCGGCCCGGCAGGGGTGTTGCACCTCGAAAAAGGCGTGATCCAGGCCAATCGCCACATTCATCTGTCGGTCGAATCGGCGGCGAAGTGGGGCATCGCAGACAACCAGAGCGTGAAGGTCCGCGTGGAAGCCAACGGTAAGAAGACCGTGCTGGAAGAATGCCAGGCGCGGGTCTCTAAACTCTTTAAAGACGAAATGCACCTCGACACCGACGACGGCAACGCCTGCGGGCTGCGCGGCGGCGAGAAAGTCGAGATTCTGCTGTGATATTCGCAGCGAAATGAATAGCCTTTTATGAACAACTCCGACTTGGAACGCATCATCATTGACGAAGTAATGAAAGCGTTGTCTGAGCAGCGCGGCGACGAGACCCTGTTGCCCGCGCCGCAAAGCGAAACGCTGGACGCCGACGCCTGCAAAAGCCCGGCGTGTTCGTGCGAAGCGGAGCCGCAGGAAGAATGCGCGTGTCCGCCCAAAGGCGACGGCCCGGCGGTGTTGGTTATTTTCACCGGAGCGCGAGAACCCTGGCAGCCCAACGTCGATGCGTTTCAACAATGGATTGGCGAAGGCGTCCAGATTGACGCCGTGTTTTCACCCGACGCTGTCGGCGCGTTTTCTATCGATGAGCTGAACGCCCTGGGCATTCGCTTGATCGATCGCGTTGACGAAATTCAAGCCATGCGGCAAGACATGGGGCGCTATGCGGCGGTATACATGCCGTCGGTGTGCCGTAACCACGCCGCCAAACTGGCGCTGGCCATTACCGATGACGCCGCGCTGAAAATCACCATTGCCGCGTTGGCGCACAAGGTTCCGGTGATTGCATCCAGCGAAGGCCTCGATAAAGACGCCTGCATCATTTTCGGCAACAACGTGCCGGGCGTGCAGGACGTTCTCGACAAATACCGTATGCAGTTGGGAACCATGGGCGTGAAGTTATTGCCCACATGCGACGCGGTAGACAAGGTACTTTGTACCGCGTGTAATAAAGCCGATAACGAAAGTTCTGAACTCATTACTTGTGTGGTGACTGAAGAAGACGCCGCCAAATTGAACGGCCCCGTGGTCAAAGCGGCGCGCGGCGGGCTGATTACCCCGCTGGCGATGGAATCGCTGACCCGGCGGGGCATCGAAGTCGTCATTGTGCCGCCGCAGCAAGCCGCGCATTGACGCAACAAAGAGCGAATTTTTAAGGGAGACTTTTGACCCATGGACGAACAGCGAATCGCCGATATTGTTCACCGCGTACTCGGTGAGCTGCAAAACCAGCCTGCGAGCGCGCCAGCGTCGAGCGGCCACACCCCCACCTGCATGGGCGGCGCGGTCAGCGGAGGGCGCGACGGCGTGTTTGAAAATATCGAAGACGCCATCGCAGCAGCGAAGCGCGCCTTTCAACAATTTCGCGTCGTCCCGCTCAATGAGCGAAAGAAATACATCAAACTGATTCGCGAAGTCTCCCATCAACATAACGACGAATGGTCTCGCTTCACCATACAAGACACCAAAATGGGGCGCGTCGATCATAAAATTTTGAAGAACGGCATGGCGGCGAACTTGACCCCCGGCGTTGAAGACCTCGAAACCCTGGCGGTCACCGGAAGCCGCGGCCTGATGATGGAAGAATACGCGCCCTTCGGCGTAATCGGCACCATTACGCCGACGACGAACCCGGTCGCGACGGTGATTAACCACTCCATCGCCATGTTGTCTGCGGGCAATACCATCGTCTTTGGTCCGCACCCCAACGCGGTGGCGTGCACGCTGCAATCCATGCAGGTGATTAACCGCGCATTGACCGATGCAGGCGCACCAGCGAATTTAATGACCTCCGTCGCGGAGCCGAGTTTGCGCACCGCCAAAACCATTATGACTCACGACGACATCAGCCTGCTTGTCGTGACTGGCGGGCCTGCGGTTGTTCGCGCCGCCATGGAAAGCCCCAAACGCGCCATCGTCGCCGGGCCGGGCAATCCGCCCGCCGTGGTGGATGAGACCGCTGATATTCAGAACGCAGCAGTGAGCGTGTATGAAGGCTCCTGCTTCGACAACAACTTACCGTGCATTACAGAGAAATCGTGCTTCGTGGTTTCGTCGGTCTTTGACGAATTTATCAGCGCGATTCGTCAGCGCGGCGCCTACCTGTTAGACCGGGCGCAGACTGAGACGCTGACCCGCGCCTTGATTACGCCTGACAATCACGTCAACAAAGATTACATCGGCAAAGACGCCGCCGTGGTTGCGCAACAAGCGCTGGGGCTGAGCGTCCCCGCGAACTGCGAACTGCTCATCGCCGAAGTTGACCGCAACCACCCATATATTGTGCATGAAATGATGATCCCGGTGTTGGGCATGGTCCGGGTCAACTCGTATGAAGAAGCCATTCAAGCGGCGTTTGAAGCCGAGCACGGCTTTGGTCACACCGCCATTATTCACAGCCGACGCATTGACCGCATCACCGAGTTCGCCCGATTGATGAACTGCAACTTGTTCGTGGCGAACGCGTCCTGCGGCGCCTGTCTGGGCAACGGCGGCGAAGGCTATACCGCCTTCACCATTGCGGGCAAATCGGGAGAAGGCCCTTGCACACCGAAGACCTTCAGCCGCAAACGTCGCTTCGCCATCGCTAAAGACATGCGTTTCGTTTAGTCGCGATGTCTTTGCAATCAGCGCATCAGTTTGATCCACATTCAAATGCTGCGTTCGATGAAATTCAAACCTTATTGCCAAACCACGCCGTCGCGGTCTCACAAGAACCCGGCGGCGTTCGTGTATCCATTTCAAGTGGAAAATTATTTTCTGATTCTGACCTGGGGCGTTTGCTGTTAATCAATGCCAAGTATCGCGACAATGATCTCATACTGCGCGTCAGCGTCCCGCCAAGCCTCTTTCAACAACTTCAATCTCTCGGCATCGAGCGCATCGTATGGGTGGATGAGGCGTGAGGGTTGCGTAAGGCAGCGAGAGTAAAGCGTAAATGCGTCTCTCTTCGTTTCGGTGTAGGCTTTCAGTCCCTTTTTGTACAGGCGCTCACAGAGACGCCCACGCGTTTTCTGCATTACCTGCGATCCGCCGGAGGACAATCTCTTTTCAGTATTTTCTGGATTATTTCGTTGCGCTCGCGATGATACTTGACGGCGGTTGTACTTCGCCTACCCGAATTGTTGATAGACGCGGTCGCGCAGCCAGTCTTCCTGGTCGAAGAGTTGGGTTTGCAGGCCGGCAATCGACTCGAAGCCTTTGGCGTCCAGGCTGCGCAGCCATCGGCTGAGCGCATATTCACGCAGCGCCGCCGCGCCTTCCCAAAAACTGATGTCTTCGAGCGTCGCGCCAAGTTCCTGCACATAGCGGGCGAGGAAATAATTGGCGAGAGTACGGTCATTGATGCGTTGCAGCGAAAGCGAGGTGTAGGCGGCGTCCCAACGCGGGTCGCCGAAAGCGGCGTATTCCCAATTGGTAACGCAACGCACCTGGCCGCGGTTAATCAGCAGGCAGTCTAAATCCAGACGCCCATGCAGCATGACGTAGGTACAGTCGTTGATGTGAGCCATCTGGCTTCGGCATTCATCAAAACAAGCGTTGAGTTTCTCGTCTTCGAGCGGCTGGATGCGCGGTTGAATTTTATCGAACAGATCGGTCAGATGCACCGTGGGGATCAACGGATGGGTGGTCGGCGTTTGCAGGTGCATCTGCGCCATCCACACCGCCAAGGTATCGACGACATGCTCTTGCATGTGCGACAGGCTGTCTTCGCGCTCCCACCAGAAATAACCGTCGCCGGCGTCCATCAAAATAAAGGGGCGCCCAAACGGGCGGCGAGACGGGCTGTAGGTGTATGGAAACGGCACTGCCAATCCGCTCTGGTAAACATGGCGCATGGCGGAATATTCTTTGGTGATCTTGAGCGGTTCGGTACCTTCCCAGAGAGAAAAAAAGCCGTATTGCAAGCGCAAGACAATATCGGTTTGCGCGTCGTCTGAGGTCAGGGTGAAGGCGTATTCTAAATGAGGAAAGATGCGGTGAATGCGCGGGGTCAGGTTTTTGATCTGTAAGGTCGCGTCGGTAAAAACGCCGCGACACACGCCTAACAGCGCGTCTTCCAGCCAGTCATACGATACATGGGTCTGCGTCATGCCATTCCCTATTGCTGTTTGGTTCCCACGCGCAAAGATGGTCTTTTATATTGTCGGCGCCAAAACGGTAGACTCGAGCCGAATTTTATCACAACTTCATTCTTCGACCAGCCCGCGTCGCCGCGCTTCGATGCTGAGTTGATTGAGGCGAGTCATCATGGTGCGCAACTCGGGGCGGCTGGCGCTGTCTTCGCCGCGCTCAATTTTCTCTTCTTGCGTATGCAGTGTTTGGCGCAGCGTGGTGATTTCGGCTTGTAATTCTTGATCGCTTAGCGACTGCGCGTTCATGCCCAAGACTCCCGTTAATGGTATTATGGCGGATTTATATCATTAAAACGAGTATTTTTTTTGCAACAGAACTTGGCCCGATACAATGACGCTAGACGCAACCGCAAAGGATGTAAACCAAGATGGGGCTTTTTTGTTCGACGAAATCGTTTTGGCCGCAGGGACGTGAACTCTATGTTGCGCTCGGCCTGGTCGGCGTGATTGCCGCTACATGCTATTTTAATATCTGTTTCATGTGCGACAAAGTCGAACAACAAGCCATGGCCGCCGCCTCAAGCCCGCCCGTGTTTGACACCGAAACGGCTTCGATCGACACACATCAAATTTTTGCTGGCGGTCCGCCCAAAGACGGCATCCCGGCGCTTACCGATCCCCGTATGCTCCCCGCTGTGAAAGCAAGTTTTATGGAAGCGGAAGACCGCGTGGTTGGTGTCGAATTTGACGGCGAAGCGCGGGCCTACCCGCTGAAAATTCTACAGTGGCATGAAATTGTGAACGCTGAAACCGGAGAAACGAGTTTTGCGGTTGTGTATTGCCCGCTGTGCGATTCGACTACCGTGTTTGACCGCCGCGTGGACGATGAGGTGTTAGAGTTTGGCGTGTCCGGCCTGCTCTATCAAAGCAATGTACTGCTATATGACCGCCAGGCCGAGCCGGACGATGAAAGCCTGTGGTCGCAAATGCAAGGCGAGGCCGTCGCGGGCAAGCGCACCGGACAGCCGCTGGCGTTGTTGCCGCACCAACTGGTTACGTGGCAAGAATGGACAGACGCGCACCCGGATACGCAGGTGTTATCCAACAAAACCGGACACAAACGAAACTACCAGGGCAATGTTTACCAGGCCTATTTTGACGGCGATAATTTAATGTTCCCCATCAATCATCACGACAAACGCTTGCCGATCAAACAACCCGTGCTTGGGCTGTTCAGTAATGGCGAGAGCAAGGCCTATCCATTGGCGATGATGAAAGAAGGCTTTGAGATTAGCGATGAGGTTGGCGGCGAGAAGGTCGCCTTAAAAAAACTTGGTAATGATCGAGTTTGGGTCGAAGCAGGCCCGGCGGTAGAAGTCGTCCATTCATTCTGGTTTGCATGGAGTACGTTCTATCCCGAAACACAGATCTATGACGGCAGTGCGATTCAAGTGGCTGACGGAAATAGCCAGATGAAAGACGCCCGGTAGCCTAGGCGAATTCTTCGCCCGACAGGACTGCTTTTTCCCACGCGGCTTGTTGCGCCAATCCCTCATCCAAGCCGGTTTCAGGCTTGTAATCTAAGTGCTTGCGGGCTTGTTTGGTATCCGCCCAGGTATCGCGCACGTCGCCCAGGTTCTTTTCACGGTATTCGATGTTCGCTTTCACGCCCATCACTTTTTCGAGTTTTTGAATCACGCCCGCCAGCGAGATGCGCGTTCCTCCGCCCAGGTTAAAAATTTTCCCTTCAACCGGCAATTGCGCGGCGGCAATATTGGCGCTGATGATGTCTTGAACAAACGTGAAATCGCGGGTCTGTTGGCCGTCGCCCAAAACGATGATGGGGTCGTCGTTCAACATCGCTTTGATGAAAATGTTAAACGCCATATCCGGGCGCTGCCGGGGGCCGTACACCGTGAAATAGCGCAACGACACCACCGGGATGTTGTAGTTGTCATGGTACAACATGCAGAGATGCTCCGCCGTCAGTTTGGTGGCGCCATAGGGGGAGTAAGGGCGCGGCACAGCCGTCTCGCTGGTCGGCAATTGGTCGGTGTTGCCATACACGGACGACGACGACGAATACACCACACGGATGCGCCTCTCGGATTTTTTGATCGATTCAAGCAGGCATTGAGTGGCGAGGATATTGTTTTTGGTATACACGTCAAATTGCTGGCCCCAACTGCCGCGCACGCCTGGTTGTCCGGCGGTATGGAATACGCAGTCGCTCTGCGCCAATAGCGGGAGCAAGTTGGTGCTGAGAATGTCGCCTTCGATAAAGGTGAAGTTAGGATTTTCTCGAATGGCGGAAAGGTTGCGCTTTTTGCGGGCGGGGCTGTAATAATCGGTAAAACAATCCAGCCCGATGACTTCTTCGCCTTGCTGCAACAACCGTTCGCACAACTGGCTTCCAATAAAACCCGCACAACCTGTTACCAAGTAACTCATCGTTTTATAATTCTCGTTCGTAGCGTTAATGTTTTTTTGAGAAAGTAGATGCTTTCTCAACGCTGTACTTTACAATCAAGGTTGAAATCAGGAACCCCTTTCGAGGCCATTCCACGGCGCCTATAATGGCGCCGGAGAAACCGACCAGCATGAAAACGAACGCATGAAGATCGCGATCCTATCGCTTTGGGCGCAAAAACTATTTGACGCAAGCGAAACGGCGCAGTTTGGCGGGGCGGAGCTACAGCTGTATCTGCTCGCCAATTTTCTTACCAGTCAGTGCGGCGCCGAGGTGCGGTTTATCACGCGCGGCCAAGGCCCGTTTAAGCGTTTCACCACCGAAAGCGGCGTCGAAGTCTGGAAACTGCCCTATCGCAAGACCTCCGCCGCGCGTTCGACGTTGGGCCTGTGGGACATGTACAAAGCGTGTCTCGACATAGATGCAGATGTTTACATTCAGCGCGGCGGCGGCGTTGAAACCGGCGTGGTCGCGTTCGCCGCTAAACAAAAAGGCCGCGCCTTTGCCTTTATGTGTTCGTCGGTTTGGGACGCCGACCGCGTACACGAACGTGAACGGGGAAGGCTATACGGCTCGCTCTATATGTTTGGGCTGCGAAACGCCGCGACCGTCATCGCCCAGACGCTTGATCAACAAAACCTGCTCCAGGAAAATTATGGCCGCGACAGCCTGGTGTTGCGTTCCGCCCATGTTATCCCCGAGCGTCCGACGACGCCGACGGGCGCGGCCTTGTGGGTGGGCCGCTGCGATGAGTGCAAGCGACCCGGCCTTTTGCTTGATCTTGCCGAGGCATTGCCCGGTCATTCATTCACGATGGTATGTCCGCTGATTCACCCCAATAGCATTCGTCTGCAACTCTTTCAAGATATTCAGGAGCGCGCCAGCGCTATTGCCAATGTGACGTTCTATCCAGGCGTGTCGTTTGGCGAGACAGAGCATCTATTTGAACAACACCGCATTTCAATCAATACGTCTGATAACGAGGGGTATCCCAATACCTTTGTGCAGTCGTTCAAGTGGGGGCGTCCGGTTGTGTCGCTCAACGTCAATCCAGACGAACTCCTCACCGAGAAAAGCTTAGGCGGTTGCGCAAACGGCGACCCGGCGCAATTGGTCAAAATCACCAGCGACCTGCTCAACAATGAAGAGGAATGGCGCGCGCAAAGCGAAAACGCCCGCCGCTTCGCTGAAGAACAACACGACATCCAGCGCATTGGCCGACGGCTTTATGAGCACATCCAATCTTTTGTATAGCGCGAGTAAAAAGCCAATATCTTATTTAAGGTTCATCTGATAATTGAATACCTATCTTGATGAATAGCCATTATTTTGGTTACGAAAATGTATTCCGGTATATCAAAAATTGACAAACCAAATCAGGCAGAGTTGTACCCATGCCGTACGCAGCGAAAGACTAAGTATTTATGAGATGGTTCGAGAAATCTCAACTCAAATTCTAAAAAAGCACCCAGTGCGGGGACAAATAAGCATGATAAATCGCTTTTGCATTAATATATTGCCCCTTCTTTTTGCCGCAATGACTTTTTGCCCGGCGGTGATTGCAAACGAAAACGGCGCCTGGACGCGCCATACCGTCACGAGTGTCTCTCAGGGAGCAGACGGCGTCCGCTTGGTCGACGCCAATCACGACGGATTGCTCGATATCGTCACGCCTTGGGAAGAAGGCGGCAAGATCAGCGTTTCGCTCCATCCCGGCGTTGAACATGTCCATCAACCGTGGCGAACCAAGATCATCGCCGAGGTACCATCGCCCGAAGACGCCGTCTGGGCCGACCTCGACGGAGACGGGACTTATGAAGTCATCACCTGCGCCGAAGGAAAAGAGCGCTCGGTGTGGGTGCATTGGAACACCAGCGGCGGACCGCTGGGCGAATGGAAGTCAGAGCCGTTCCCGCAATTGCGCAACACCCAGCAATGGATGTATTGTCTCCCTGCGCAAGTGGATGGGCTTGACGGCGTTGATTTAGTAGTCGGTTCTAAGGGAAAAGACGGCTCAATCTGTTGGCTTCAGTCGCCCGCTGACCCAACCCGCCTCGAGGATTGGTCAGTGCATAAATTCTCAGACGCCGGCTGGATTATGTCGCTGATCGGGCAGACTAATCCGCAAGGGATTCTGAGCGATCTGTTCGTCACAGACCGGAAAAACGACCTCCGCAGCGCAAAACAGTTTCATTTCTCTGATGATAAAAGCATTCAGGCCAATTTGTTCGGTTCTATAGGTAAAGAGGTTATGTTTATGGACCTCGCCGACCTCGATCAAGATGATTCACTTGACGCCGTTGTCGCAACCTATGGCAACGAAATTGATATTCACAGGAAAATCAACAAGCAAGGCTGGAAATTTGCCGCCGAATCATGGACAATTAAAATGCCGCCCAATACAGGGACAGGCAAGAGCGTCGGCGTGGGCGATATCGACCTCGACGGCGATATGGATATCGCCTTTACCTGTGGAAATGCACAAGATAAACGCGGCGTGATGTGGCTGTCGTATCGAGAAAGCCCGAAAGAAACCGAATGGGTTGCGCATGACATCGGCGGGCTGGTCGGGACAAAATTCGACCGGCTGGAGATGCTCGATCTCGATCAAGACGGCGATCTTGACCTGTTGACCTGCGAAGAACGAGAAAATTTAGGTGTAATCTGGTATGAAAATCCAACGAACTCATATAGGGAGATAAAATGATTATTCGTCAAGTATTTTTGCTTGCGGTTATTTCGCTTAGTTTGATGAATTTCGCCTCGGCGCAAGAAACCATTGTCCTTTGGCCAGACGGGGCGCCCGGCGCCATTGGCAGCGAAGACGCTGATATCCCCACCCTGACCGTTCATCTGCCTGCGCAAGAGAAGAACACCGGCGCGGCGATTGTCGTCTGCCCCGGCGGCGGATACGGCCACCTGGCGATGGACCACGAGGGCGTACAAATCGCCGAATGGCTCAACAAAAACGGCATCGCGGCGTTTATTTTAAAATACCGCATCGCCCCGCGCTATAAACATCCGGCGCCGATTTCTGACGCCCAGCGCGCCCTTCGCATCGTACGCAGCCGCGCGGCGGAGTTCAAAATCAAGACAGACAAGATCGGCATCCTGGGTTTCTCAGCGGGAGGACACTTGGCTTCGACTGCGACCACTCACTTTGATTCGGGCAAGGCGGACGCCGACAACGCAATTGAACAAGCTAGCTGCCGCCCTGATTTTTCCGTGTTGGTGTATCCGGTAATTACCATGACAGACCCCTATACCCACAAAGGATCGCGTCGAAATTTGCTGGGCGAGAATCCATCGCCGGAGATGATTGAGTTTCTTTCCAATGAAAAGCAGATTACGGCTGAGACGCCGCCCGTGTTTATCTTTCAAACCAACGATGACACCTCTGTTCCGGCTGAGAACAGCGTCATGTTTTATCTGGGGCTGCGCAAACACAACATCCCCGCTGAGATGCACATCTATGAACCGGGTCGGCACGGCTTGGGCTTGGCGCAAAGCGAGCCAGCGTTATCAGACTGGCCAGACCGCTGTATCGAGTGGTTCAAGACGCGCAAAATCATCAAGTAGCCGGGGAGTGTCATTCAGTTCTTTCTTCCTTTGGGAGAACCTGCCTGCCGCAGGCAGGGACGGAGGATGAGGGCTTAAAATTTGCCTTGCGCAAAACGACATAAAAACCCTCACCCCAACCCTCTCCCGGTGGGAGAGGGAGCAGGACGAGAGTGTCATTACGAGGGAGCATCGCGATCGAAGTAATCTCACGCATCGAAAAGCGAGACCTGCCTACCGCAGGCCGGGGCTCAGCGATAGATACAGTCAAAATAACTGAATGCGGGCGCCTAGTGGAATTTCAAAATAAAACATGCAAAAACTGACCGCGCTGATCTTGTCCTATAACGAAGAAGCCAACCTGCCCGACTGCCTGCAAAGCGTCCAATGGGCGGACGAAATCTTCGTGGTCGATTCTTTTTCGACCGACCGCTCGGTTGAAATCGCCGAGTCGTTCGGCGCCCGGGTGGCGCAGCACGAATACCTCAACAACGCCGCCCAAAAAAATTGGGCGATCCCCCAATGTTCTCACGAATGGATCGTCATCGTCGAAGCCGACGAGCGCATGACCCCCGAACTGCGCCAGGAAATCGAACAGCTGTTCGAGCAGCCCATGCAGCACGACGCCTACTTTGTCTATCGCCGCAATTTCGTCTTCGGACGCGAAGTGCGCCACGGCGGCTGGGACCGCGACAAGGCGGCGCGGCTCATTCACCGCCACTGCCGCTACGGCGAGCGCCAACTCGCAGCGGAAGTGGTCCTCGACAAGCCCGCCGGATGGCTGCGCGGGCGCATGCCCCATTACCCCTACCGCGAGTTTGACCAGTTATACGCCAAGTTTCAGCGCTATACCTCTTGGGGCGCCATCGAACTCAACAAACAGGGCGTCCGCGCCAACTGGGTGAAGATTCTGCTGCATCCGCTTTGGGGGTTCTTTAAACAATATGTGCTGCGGCGCGGGTTTCTCGACGGCTACATAGGCTTGATTCTGGCCGGGCAAACCGCCAGCTACATATTCACTAAGTACGCTAAACTCTGGTACATTCAACAAATTGAAGAAAAAGTTGTAAGATAAACCTTCAACCAAATTTCATGATTGGCTTTTGAATATGAATGATGCAACCGAAATCTTACTCGACGTACAAAACCTAAAAACCCAATTCTTCACGGTTGACGGCGTAGGCCGCGCTGTTGACGGCGTGTCGTTTCAAGTGAAGCGCGGCGAGACGCTTGGACTCGTGGGCGAATCAGGCTGCGGAAAAAGCATCACCTCGCTGTCAATCCTTCGGCTGGTTCCAAACCCGCCGGGGCGCATCGTTGACGGTAAGATTCTCTTCAAAGACCAAGACCTGTTGCAATGTTCCGAAAAAGAGATGCGCAAAATTCGCGGCAACCAGATTTCCATGATTTTCCAGGAACCCATGACCGCGCTCAACCCGGTATTTACCGTTGGCGAGCAGATCGCAGAGGTCTACCGCATCCACCGCCGCATGGGGCGGCGCGACGCCTTCAACGCCGCCGTTGAAATGATGGAAAAGGTGCGCATCCCCGCAGCGCCGCAACGCGCCAAAGAATACCCCCACCAACTCTCGGGCGGGATGCGGCAGCGCATCATGATCGCGATGGCGTTGGCCTGCGACCCGGACTTACTCATCGCCGACGAACCCACCACTGCGCTCGACGTGACCGTGCAGGCGCAGATATTGGCGCTGATGGACGACCTCAAAGAGCGCATGAACGCCTCAATTATTCTCATCACCCACGATTTGGGCGTTATCGCCGAAGTCGCCGACCGGGTGGCGGTGATGTACGCCGGGCAAATTGTCGAAGAATCGCCTGCGGAGATGATCTTCTCCGACCCGCAACACCCCTACACCCAGGGGCTGCTGCGCTCGATTCCATCAATGACCGATGAAACCCAGGCGCGCCTCAATGTCATCAGCGGGACCGTGCCCAGCCCGTTTGCCTACCCGGACCATTGCCGCTTTGAGCCGCGTTGCGAGAAGCGCTTTGAACCGTGCGGTCAAGAAGTCTGCCCGGAGATCCAAACCGGAAACGGGCGCAGCGTACGCTGTTTTTTGCATGATGAAGAAAAAAAACGCCTGGTTGGCGCATCATAAAGAAATCGCTCTGCGGCGGTTGAACCCTGAGCGGGTTCCACTATAATTCTTCTCTGCGTAAATGAACTGGAGAAAAGAACCATGAAGCAAGATATTCACCCAAAATATTACTTGACCCAAGTGCACTGCGCTTGCGGCAACTCATTTGAAGTCGGCGGCGGCGTGGACGAACTTAAAGTCGAAATTTGCTCGGCCTGCCATCCGTTTTATACCGGTAAGCAAAAACACGCCACCAAAGGCGGGCGCATTGAGCGCTTTAAGAAGAAATACGGTATGTAATTCGTATTTCGTTTCGTATCGAACATCCCCCGGGACGGTCATTTGGCCGTCCCGTTTTTCGTTAACAACAAACATTGACCGCTTGTGTTATGTTTGGCGCCCTGCGGCGAAAACGACCGCACGTAATTCTGGTAACCGCTATAGACCCCAATGTCATTGACTTAAGGGGTGGCGAGCCAAGGCTGAATAAAATGAAGCCAGCCCTTGAAGTATTATTTGAATGTATCGCTTTATTTGGGTTCTTCCGTAAATTGGATACTTTTTTTATAAATTGAATTGAGATTTTGCTGCATGTGGCATGGGTACACCTCTGCTCGCTTCAGTGCGGGCTTTCAGGCCCTTATGCACAGGCGCTCCCAGAGTTGCACCCATGCCTATATTTGGTTTGTCAATTATTGATACGCCGGGATACGTTTTCGTAATCAAAATCATGACCATCCATCAATGCAAGTACTCACTTACCGGATGAACCTTTATTTGTGCTGTTTTGAAATCCCCTCTGGCGCTTTCAACGCCGTCCCCCCCTAAAAAGGGGGGCTTAAAGTCTAAAGTCAATGACATTGCTATAGACCCTCTCTTAATTCGCTACGGCGGGACGCGGCCTTTGTTCCGCCGCCGCCATTCACATACAATATCGGGTTATGTCTTTTACTCTCTCATTCAACCAAATCGTTTCGGTGTGCACGGCGCGGGGCGGCGCGTTTGATTTCGCGGCGCAGCTGCTGCGCGATGAACTGCTATTGCGGGCGGATCTCGAAATCAACATTGCCGAATTTGAGGCTGCCAATCGCCGCAGCCATTTCGATATTCTGCTGTGCGACGCCGAGTCGACGCCGATGGACATCCAAAACCTGCTCGACCCGCCGCCAAAAATTCTACCGTACCCCGATTACGCCGAACATTATCACGTCAGTTTGCTGACCGAGTATGATGCGCCCACGCTGGTGTTGATGGCGGGCGCGCCGCAGGGGCTGACCTACGCCATTGGCTACCTGTTGCAACAACTGCGGGTCTATGACGACCGCATCGAAATCCCCGCGTTGAACCACACCCGGCGTCCGTTGAATCCCATGCGGGGGGGGTTGTATAAAGATGCGGCGCTGCCTGACGGGGCGCTCCAACAGCAGGCGCTTTGGGGAGACAATTGCGTCGGCGCGACCTCATTCACGTCCGCGCAAATAACGGCGGCGGATGCGCGCAAGATGAAGCGGGCGCTGTGCGGCCCGGCGCAAAGCGCAACAATTGACGGCGCCGACATCGCCTGTTTACAGATCGGGGCGGAGGTCGCGCCGAGCGTAAAGGCGGCGGTTTCGGTTGCGGAGCAAATAGAAACCTGGCTGGATACATCATCGCTGAACGAATCGCAGTTGGATGAACTCTTGCTGGCGCCGATGGGCGCGGCGCGGGCGCTGGCGCATAACGCTGAAGACGCGGGCTTTGGCCTCTTGCAGCGTGAGATGCCGCTGACCATGCAAATGATCGGGCTGTGCCGCCTGGAAGGCTCGCCGCCCAGCGAGTTGGCGCGACGCCGCGCGGAGGCCGCGCCGCTGATCTACGCTGCGTTAGGCGTTTCGACGCGCGAGCCTGAATGGGCGCGTTTTGTCTGGTCGGCGCTTTCGTGGTCGCCCATCTGCGACCTCGGAGAGATTTTTGAATCGTATGGACGGTGCTATCTTGGCGCAGAGGCCGCCGTCGACGCGCGCCAGATTTTAGAACGCACTGAACCCGGCGACGAAACAAAAACGATGCTTGCGCAACTCGAAGCCAAAGTTCCCAAAGCAATGAAGGCGCTCGCCGCCCATCGGCTATAACCCAAGCGGCCCAACAAGGGGAAGAAAATGACGAACGCGATCCAACAAAAAAAATACGACCAATGCGATGTTCTTGTTTATGCAAACGCTGTCGCGCTTGGCGAAGCGGCCGCCAAATACACCGCGCAGCGCATCCAGTCCACCATCGACGCGCAAGGACAGGCGCGGGTGATTTTTGCGACCGGCGCCTCGCAGTTTGAATTTTTGCAGGCGCTGGTGAAACACTCCATCGCGTGGGACAAAGTCGACGCCTTTCATTTGGATGAATATCTCGGCATCGCTGACGATCACCCCGCCAGTTTTCGCTTATATTTAAAACAGCGGTTGTTTGATCTCGTCAAACCCCGCACCGTTAATCTGCTGAACGGGACGGCGGACGACCCTGAGGCGGAATGTGCGCGGTATTCCGAATTGTTATTGCAAGACGAAATTGACCTGGCTTGCATCGGTATCGGCGAAAATGGACACATTGCCTTTAATGATCCGCCGGTTGCCGATTTCCATGACCCGAAAATGGTGAAAGTGGTCGAGTTGGATGAAGCCTGCCGCCGACAACAGCATGGCGAAGGGTGGTTTCCAACGCTTAATGACGTGCCGACGCATGCGCTGACGCTGACGGTTACTGCGATTTTACGCAGCAAGGCGATCAGTTGCGTCGTGCCCGACGAGCGAAAAGCGCCCGCAGTCAAAGCCGCGCTAAGCGGCCCGGTTGAGACGGCGTGCCCGGCGTCGATTTTACGCAGCCATGCAAATGTGAATCTATGGCTGGATCAACCCGCATCGTCGTTGCTATAATGGGCAATATATTATAGATAAAGTTGCAAAAATTGTTTTCATTTCTTGAATTATTGAATGCACCCTGCCTGAATGGGATATGCACACCGTTGTTTGTTGCATATCTGTCTGGAAATTCTGTATCTCTGTCTGGTTCACCATTTACACTAATAGGCAAGGCGGCGGAATATGAAGCCGGTTTTATTTCTACAAAATATTACGCTTGAAGGGCCGGGAACCATTGGCTCTTTTTTCGACGAACGGAACATCTCTTACACGGTCCGCGACTTATACGCAGGCTCACAAGTTCCAGCCCAGCCGGGCGGTTATTGCGCCGTGATTGTGTTGGGCGGGCCGATGAATGCGGATGATGACGACAAGTATTCGTACTTGACGGACGAAAAGCGTTTCTTGTGCGCGTGCGTTGATCAAAGCGTCCCTGTTTTGGGCATTTGCTTGGGTGCGCAACTGTTGGCGCGGGCATTAGGCGCGCGAGTGTTTAAGAACAAGACCAGCGAAATCGGCTGGATGGATGTGAGGCTGACCGAAGCCGGGCAAGCAAGCCCGTTGATGAAAGGCTTAGGCTCGCCGTTGTCGGTGTTCCAATGGCATGGCGATACCTCTGAGGTTCCAGAAGGCGGCCAGCATCTGGCCGAATCCGCCGCGTGTATCAATCAGGCGTTCCGTTTTGGTCCAACCGCATACGGCTTGCAATTTCACTTGGAAGTCACGTGCAGCGAAGCCGCCAAGTGGGCGGAAGCGTACTTGCCGGATATCAACGCAGCAGACGAGCCTCAGGCACGGCGGTTAATCAACCAGCCTCAATATGACAAGGAAAAAGAGGTTGCGCAGAGCGCCGAAGCGCTGTTAAAAAATTTTTACGCGCTGTGTCAACAATAAAAAATGTGAAAAAGTTGAAAATAATTAAAAATAATTCCTCATTTGTTTCGTATGTACTAGAGAATCAATTTATTTGAGGACGGAGTTCTGGGTTCTAATTTTTACAGCCATATGTGAAAAGACGCGGCTGCTGCGGGTGTAAAGTGGTTGTCAGCCCAACGCACCTAATTTTGACAAACGCTCTAACAACCTGTTTGGTTTGTGCTTCTTATACTTAATGTATAAAACGGCCTGTGGTGGATGTCGTTATACAGAGGCCCTGCGGAACCGGTATTTGAAAACAACTACACAATTTGAACGGATGGAACCATGAAAACGAGTTTTCGAATCGTCGCACTTTTTTTGGTCGCGGTACTGTTTGCCAGTTGCGGATATTTCGGATTTGGCGGCAAGTCCGGCAGCGCGAAGGGCGGCGATAAAAAATCCGGCGCCACCGCCGGTAACTGGGAAAAAAAACCGGAAAAGCCCAAATTTAAAATCCCGGTCACGGTTGAAGTGATTGAACGCGACCGTATGTACGCCTACCTGCAAGCGGTGGGGACGGTGGTTCCAGTGAAAGAACTGGAAGTCAAAAGCGAAATGTCAGGCCGCATCTACTTCACCAAAAAATGGAAAGAAGGCGACGAAGTCAAAAAAAGCGACGTCATCGCTTCGATTGACGACCGTGGACTTCGGCTGAATATCAACGAAGCCGAGCTCAACCTTGAATTGGCGAAAAATTCGATCCCATCCGCCCGGGCGGAACTCGATCAAGCCAAAAAAGACGAACAGTTCAACCGCGCCATGTTAGAACGCGGCGCGATTTCAAAAGCGGAATATGAACAGGCTATCTTGGCCCGAATCCGCCAGGAAAACAGTTATGAGCAAACCGAGAAGAACATTGACGCCCGCCAGATGGCGTTGACCAAACTAGAGCAGGAACTCGAAAAAGTCGAAATTGCGGTTGTCTTCGACGGCGTGTTGTTGCCGCCGAGCCAAAGCGTTTCCAGCCAACAGAACAATGAAACCGACCTGACCCAGATGGAGGGCACCATCATCGGCTCGCAAGCGGTGGTTTGCCGTCTGGCCGATATCGACCAGGTGTATGTTGCCCTCGATATCCCCGCCAAGGATTTATTGATGGTACGGGTCGGTCAGGATGTCGAACTCGACGTGTATTCACGCATCGGGCGTCAATACACCGGTACGGTCGCCGATATTTCGACCACGCTGAATTCTAATACCCGAACTTACACCGTGAACGTGTTGGTCGATAACCCTGAGCATGAAATGCGCCCCGGCATGTTCGCCAAAGCGCGCATCGTCACCGAAGAGAAAAAAGACGCGCTCAGCATCCCGCGCGAATTGGTGTTGCTGCGCAATAACCGCGGCGTGGTGTTTGTCGCCGTCGAAAAACCGGCGGAAGAGATTGAAGACGCCACCGGAAGTTTTAAAGGCAAAAACGAAAAAGTAAAACCGGCGGCGCAAGAGAAAAAAGAAAACGGCGCCGGGGCCCAACTCGCGATGGCGGGCGCTTCTGACGCGGGGTTCAGCGCGGGGGCCGATGTTGAAGACGCGACCGACGACGAATTCGCCGATGAATATGGCGACGAGTTTGACGAAGAAGCCGAAGAAGAAGAGCCGGAAATCAACTGGATGGTCGAAGAGCGCGAGGTCTCGCTCGGCATCGAAAACCGCGAGCGCGTTGAAGTGGTCAACGGCCTGCGCGAAGGCGAACACCTCGTGGTGTTGGGGTATGAAACCCTGAGCGACAAAGTCGACGTTAACGTGGTCATTCGCGACATTGATACAGACGCAATTTTCGCAACCAAGGAAAACTAGACGAAATATGGACCTCGTTTGCGAAGGCTTGCGTAAGACTTATCCCGACGGAAAACAAGCGCTCAAAGGGATCGATCTTCATCTCGATGAAGGGCTGTTCGGGCTGTTAGGCCCCAACGGCGCGGGCAAGACCACCTTTATGGAGATTTTGACCCTTCTGTTGGAACCGACCGAAGGGCGCTACATCGTTGACGGTATCGACTCCCGGCGCGACCCAATGAAAGTGCGCGCCAAGTTGGGGTATCTGCCGCAGTTTTTCGGCGTGTTTCCTGAATTAACCGCGAAAGAGTTTTTAGAATATCTGGGCGCCTTGCGCGGCATGGCCCATCGCGACATCAAACGCGAAGTGGACAGCCTGCTTGCGCTGGTACGCCTGCAGGGCGTTCGCAACAAGCGGCTCAAGACCTACTCGGGCGGCATGTTGCGCCGGGTGGGCGTGGCGCAAGCGTTGTTGGGCGACCCCAAGTTGGTCATCGTCGATGAACCGACGGCGGGGCTTGATCCTGAAGAACGGGTGCACCTGCGCAATTTGTTGTTTGAATTTTGCGAAGGACGCATCGTTATTCTGTCAACGCACATCGTGAAAGACATCGAAGAAACCTGCAGCCAGATGGCGCTCTTACAAGACGGGCGCATTCGCTATCAGGGTTCGCCCTCGGCCTTCGTCACTGAAGCCCAGGGCCAGACCTGGGAATTTATCGGCGATGCAGGCGACATCGAAGCGCTGACTGGCAGGCCCGAACTGGTTTCGATTCGTGAATTAGAACAAGGGCTGTGTTTTCGGGTGGTTTCACAGGGCGCTCCCCGTGAGAACGCGCGGCTGGCGCCGCCCAATCTCGAAGACGCCTATGTTCGATTTTTAAATTTTGAAACGACGGCGGCCTAAGTTCACCGTCATTCAATCAGCAAGCAAGGAGCCGTTGTGTCTTCATCTCATAATGCGCCTACGATCAACTCCGACGCGCCGACTCCATCGGTATGGCAGCGCGTGATCGCTGCGCCCGGCGCCGTCTGGCGGGGCGTGAAAGCGACGCCCAGCGCAATTGTGTACGGGGCCCGGCTCGCCGTTTGGGGCGCGAAAACCGGCGCAGTGTTCAGCGTACGCGAAACCATTTATTGGCTGCGCTTGTTTCTGTATACGTCCAAGCGGTATCTGCGGGTTGAAACCTATCTCTCGTTGATCGGCGCCCTGGTCTTCTTCGGCTACATCATCTCAAATGATATGGCGCGTTCGCAGCTCGACTTGCTCAAGCATACCTATTTGTACTTCACCATCGTGATGGTTTGGCTGGCGTCTTCGCTATTGCCGCGCGAACGCGAAGAGCGCACGCTCGAAATTTTGTGGAGCCAACCCATGGGCCGCGGGCCGATGGTGACGCTGCAACTCATTACCCTGACCATTTGGATTACCGCGTTATGCGCGGGCGTGATCGCCTTCTTCAGCCAGTATTCGTCTTACCAGGAAGGCAAGTGGACGATATTGCTTTGCGTCTCGTCTACCGCGTTCGCCGTGGGCGCCGTGACGGTATTGATCTCAACGTTTACGCGCCATGTCATCGCGACGGCGTTGGTGGCGCTGCTTGTTTTCGGCGTCCATTATTATTGGCTGACCGAGTTGGGGCCGCTGTCGTTTTACCCGTTCCCGATTCATCCGCCGGGTTACGTCCCCCCGCGTTGGGGCGCGCCCAAAGAACCCAGTTTATGGCTCAATCGCACTGTGTTAATCGTCATGGTGGGGTTTGTACTTGACTATCTCTATCGTCGGCTGAAACGCACGGCGGAATGGGTGACCTGACGGCGCCCGCATGAAACGGAACGAAACTATGGATTCAACCTCTTCGAATCAGCCCACTCAAGAAACCGTCGCCTCGGGTCGGCGCGGGATGGGCGCCGCATCATTTGCGGTCGCGTATCCTGTGACCATCTCGATGTTTTTTATCGGCGTGGTGATGTTGGGTTGGATCTCGCTCAATAAACTGCCGACCAACTTGTTCCCCGATTTGCGCGCGCCGCGCATCACTGTCCGCGCCGAAGCGCCCGGCCTCGCGCCGCAAGAGGTGGAGCGCATCGTTATCGAATCAATGGAAGGCCGCGTCGGCACCATCAAGGGCGTCGAGCGGGTATCGAGCGTGGCCCGCGCCGACTCGGGCGCCATCATCATCGACTTCAATTGGCAGACCGATATGGACTTCGCCATGCTCGAAGTCAAAAAGAACGTGCAAGGCGCTAACATCGAAGAAATCGAATCTATCAGCACGCTGCGTTACGACCCCAACGCGCTGCCGATTTTAACGCTGGGCATTACCGGCGACCGCCCGTTAGAAGAAATCCGCTACCTGGCTGAGCGTACGGTCGGGCCTGCATTGGAGCGCATCTCCGGCGTCGCCCGCGCTGAAACCGTTGGCGGGCTGGTCCCTGAAATTCGCTGCAAACTGAATCCTGAATTATTGCACTTTTACGGCTTGACCATCGACAGCGTCGCTCAGGCGCTCGAAGAAGCCAACATCAGCGCAACCGGCGGGTACGTCGAAGAAGGCAACCAGCGTTTTATGATTCGCGCCATCGGCGAAATCAAAAAACTGTCTGAAGTGCAAAACGCCGTCATTGGTTACTCAGACGGAACGCCGATTTATATGACCGACCTCGGCGAGGCGGAATGGGGCTTTGAAGAGCCGGTCAACGCCGTCCACGTCGACGGCAAAGCGGGCGTCGGCGTCGCGCTCTATAAAGAAGCCGGAGCGAACACGGTTGAAGTCGTCAAACTGGTGCGCGAATATCTGCGCGAAAACGCTGGCCTCAAAGACGAACAGGCGAAAGTCGCCAGCGCGGGCTGGGGTGGAGGTCAAGACGACCGTGGACAAGGTCGCGGCGGCGCGAGTTCGTCATCCACGATTGTTCCAGAAGATTTAAAACTCGACATCGCCTATGACCAGTCGATGTTTATTACCCGTTCGATTGAAGAAGTCAAAAGCACCGCATTACAGGGCGTCGGCCTGGCGGCCTTAGTGTTGCTGATCTTTTTGCGGAATTTTCGCTCAACGATTATCGTCGCCCTGGCGATCCCGGTTTCGATTCTTGCTACCTTTAATTTGATGTACTTTATGAACCTGTCGCTCAATATTATGACGTTGGGCGGGTTGGCGTTGGGCGCGGGGATGTTGGTCGACAACGCCATTGTGGTTATTGAGAATATTTTCCGGCGGCGCCAGTTGGGCGACTCGCCGTATGAAGCGGCCATGACCGGCGCGGGCGAAGTTGCGTCTGCGATTGCGGCGGCGACGCTGACCACGGTGGTGGTGTTTGTGCCCATCGCCTACATGGGCGGCGTGACCGCGCAGTTGTTTAAAGAACAAGCGCTCACGGTCGTGTTTTCACTGCTGACTTCGTTGGTGGTGGCGTTGATGATGATCCCGGCGCTGTGTGCGCGCTTCTTGCGTACGGTGCCGAAAGCGCGTGAATTTCGGGAATCGATCTACACGCGCATTTTACGTTTTTCGCTGCGCAACCGGCTCGCGACCCTGCTCGTAATTATCTTGATTACGGCGGCGAGTTTTCCCGCGTTTCAATCCATCAAACAAGAATTCATTCCCCAGGCGGCTGAGTCGCAGTTCATGGTCAAACTCCGCTTGCCTGCCGGGTCCGAACTTGAAACCACCGAACACGCCGCTGGCAGCGTCGAAGGTTGGCTCAGTAAAGACCTGGGCGAAAATATCAAAACCATTTACACCCGCGTCGGCCCCAAGCCGGACGACACTGGCGCCATTGATGAGGAGCCGGAAGGGTCGCACACGGCGGAGATGATGATCTCCATGAAAGAGGGCGCGTTGGTTTCTGTGCCGAACGTGATTGAATATCTCGAACCGCGCATGAAAACCATTAACGGGCTGGATGCGAACTTTTTGCTTTCGCAAACCTCGCTTTCATCTTTGATTGGCGAGGATAAATCCGCCATCGTGATTGAAATTCGCGGGCGCAGTCTCGAGTCGCTGGCGGAATTCGCGCGCGAAGTCAAACGCCGCATCGACACGCTGCCCGAGGCCGCCAATGCGCGCACCACCATTCTCGACGGCAACCCGGAAGTCCACCTGCGTCCCGACCGCGTCTTGATGGCGGAAGTCGGCCTCGACCAACGACGCTTGGTGAGCCTGGTCCAGAGCCAGCTGCGCGGGCAGGTCGCGACCAGCATTCAAGACACCGAACAAACTAAAGATATCCGCGTCCAACTGGGCGACGGCGAATTAAACCTGGTGGAACTCAAAGAAACCATTATCCCCGTCGGCAACAACCGCGTGGTGACGCTGGGCAACCTGGTCGATATTACCATCGAACCCGGCCCGCGTGAAATTCTCCACCGCGACCAGGAACGCATCGCCCGCGTGTTGGCTGATTTGGGCGAAGGCTACAAACTCAGCGATTCGGTGTTGGCGGTGCAAGAGGCCGTATCGACCATCCCGCTGCCGCGCGGCTATTCGATCCGCTTCGGCGGCGAAGAAGAGCGTCGCCGCGAGTCGTTTGAGCGCTTGCAGTTCGCGCTCATCCTGGCGCTGGTTTTGGTCTACATGGTGATGGCGTCGCTGTTTGAGTCGCTCATGCACCCGTTCGTGATTATGTTCTCGCTGCCGCTTGCCGTGGTGGGCGTGATTTGGGCGTTTGTGCTGTCCGGTCAGACGCTCAACCTGATGGGTTACATCGGCATCATCATGTTGGCGGGCATTGTGGTGAACAACGCCATCGTTTTGATCGACTATATTAATTACCTGCGGCGCGAAGAAGACACCCCGATGACTGAAGCGATCGTTCAAGCGGGGGCGCGCCGGTTGCGGCCGATTTTGATGACCACCGCGACCACGGTGCTGGCGTTGTTGCCGCTCGCGCTCGGGTTTGGCGAAGGCGCCGAAATTCGCGCCCCGATGGCGGTCGCCGTCATTGGCGGGCTTTTGTCGTCAACGGTATTAACGCTTTTAGTGATCCCGACTATTTACAGCCTGTTTGAAGACGGCTTGGCATTTATTCTTAAATTGTTCTCAATTGTGGCCCCGAAACGACTGGCCGAAAAAGAACAACAAGCGTAAGAGCGCAACGCCGCTCGGTGGAGTCTGATGAAGAAAGCCTTGCAGATCGCTTTTTTTGAAGCGCGTATGAGCAGTCGCGGCTGGCGGTTTTGGTTGTTGCTGATGCTCGCGCTCGGCATCTCGCTGTTCGCGCGGCGCGACTACGCCGCCTATGCGGAATACGGCTATTTTTTATCGCCCGCCTATAGTTTTGTGCATCCCAGTTTTGGTTTGATGTTGAGCGTGTTTTTCTTAGGCACAGTCGCGCTGGCGCTGGACGTCTGCGGCCGCTTGCGGCGGACGCGGATGGACCAGATCGTGTTCCCGCTGCCGGTCAGCTCAATGGCGCTGATGTGGGGGCGCTTGTTGGGCGTGTTGATTATCATGCTTCCGGTGAGCGCGTTCGGGTTGTTTTCGCTCGCCATCTGGCAGGTCGTCTATGGGCACAGCGGGATCATTTGGCAGCCGTTTGCTCTGGCCTATTTCCTGATTGTTATTCCCTATCTGGTCCCGATTGCAGCGTTGCTCATCACGCTGCGGACGTTTTGGAAACACGACTTCGCCGCCTTGTTGGGCGCAGGGACGCTCTGCGGCGTCTTGGGCTACTTCGGCTTTCGCTATGGCATGGTCATTAACGCATCGGAAATTTGGCAGCAGCTAGGCTCGGCCTCGCCGACGCTGGGCGCCCGCGTCAATTCGTGGGAACACCTCTACCCCGCCGGGGCGCAACTTCTGACCGGTTTGCTGTTGTTATATCTGGCGCCGTTGTATTTGCGTCGGCAAGAATTACAGCAATGGGTCAAAGTGCGCGGCAAACGCTACGGGTTGTTCGGCGTCCCCAACCTCATGCGCTGGATCACCAATCTACGTTTTGACCGCCACTTGGGCTTCGGCTACCGGCTCTCGCTCATCACGCTCATTCTGGTCACCAGCGGCGGCATCTTCTGGGCGGCGAATTCCCTACGCGAAAACGCTCGCGTACAAGAGTCGTTTGATCCGGTCGGGGCGGCGATTCGCCAAGCGAAAATCAAACCGCCCGAAATTGATCTCAAAACCGTGGCGGTACGAATCGAACCCGACGGCCATTACCGCCATCTCGACGTTGAAGCCGTGTTGGATTTCACCGCGCAGGGCGCGGTGACTCATATTGATCTTGAATTAGACCCGCGCTATCACGTGTATGGCGCCCGCATGGATGGTGAACCCGTCTTTCATGAACAATGGGACGAGGTGCTCTCATTCGATTTGGAGGAGCCGCTGCAAGACGGTTCTTCTCACCAGATTATTGTGCGCTATCAAGGAAGCCCCAGCGACCTGCATCCAAAATACAGCGCCTTAGAACAGCAGTGGTTTCCATTGCCGTGGAACCGGGTGCGCACCGAATCGCGCCGCTGGGTGCGGCAGGAAGACGATATCTTCGAAGCCGACCTGGAGCTCCATCTTCAACCGCAGCAACGCGGCGCCTTCTCGGGCGAACTGGTGAGCGTTGACGAAGAAAACGGCTCGCGGATCGAGCATTGGCGTACCTTCCAGCCCGTGCCGACGCTTCAACTCTACTGGGGCGCCTATCAGATATTAGACGCGCCTGACGACCTCTCGCGTATGCGGTTTTATCATTTGCCGACGCATGAATATCAAGCCTGGATCTACATGCAGGAAGTGCAGGACCAGGAAGAATATCTCCGCGAAAAATTGGGCCGGCTGCCGTTTCCTCAGTTAACCATTATTGAGAAGCCCTATGTGGAAGAAGAAGCCATCATGACGTTTGACCGCTGGTCGCGGTGGAGCGTCGGGCGGGCCAAGCCGCAGCGCTTCGAGCGCAGCATGCCGGGGCAGATCGCGATTCTTGAAAATCAGACGCGCTATCTGCATGAAGGCGTCTGGCAGCTCGACCGCATGGACGCAGACCCAACCAAAATTCAATTTTACCGCTTGCTCAGTCCTGCGCGGGTTGAATTGCAAACGCAATATTTTAACCGTCTCATCGAAACCTATTATAAAGAATCGTTGAACCCGGTCGGCGAATTGTCTTTTTGGATTCAAGATTATTTGTCGAGTTACGCCGCCAAGATGTTAAACCCCAATACATGGTCGCGGCGCCGCGAAATGAATTATGACGTAGGAGACAGCCGCGAACGCCCCTTGTCAATCGCCCAAAGTTCGACCCTGCTCGATCTGCGCGCCAACGGCGGCTACCCCGAGCTGGAACGCGCGCGCGGCGAAGGCTTGTTTCGCATGTTGCACCACTTGATGGGCGACGACGCCTGGTGGCAATTACAAAAAGACATCTTCCGCGACTTCCGCTTTCGTTCGATGACGGCGGACGATTTGCTCAACCGCGCGGAGGCGATCCACGGCGAAGACCTGTCATGGTTTAAAGAGCAATGGGTCTACGGCGATGTGCTGCCTGAATATGAAATTACCATTGCGGAATCGCAGATTTCAGAAGACAAAATGAAATTCACGCTGGAATATAACATCGTGATTCAAGTAAAAAATCACGGCAGCGGCCGCATGTTCGTCCCGATCTATATTGAAACCGAGGGCGACTACATTTTCCGTGACATTGAACTGGATGCGGACGACATCAATACGCTCGCATTGACGACGCCCAACCGCCCCATCATGGCGGCGGTTGATCCCGAACATTGGGTGTTGCAAATTCCCTTTCGCGATGAACAAAAAAATAAACGCTTTCGTTCAGAAAAACGAATTAACATCGACGGCGAAGAAGCATCTGCGCTTAGCCAGGGTTCCCAACGGGGCCGGCGAGGACGGAGACGAGGCGGGTGGAGGTTTTAGATGAAAGACTTTTTTGCATTAGCGATCCGGCGCCCCATCACCACAGTCATGTTCTTTGCTGCGCTGGTGTTGCTTGGCATGGTTTCGGTGAAGAAACTGCCCTTGCAACTGTTGCCCGATATTTCGCCGCCTTACGGGGCGGCGTATTGTTGGACGCAACAAACCATGAGCGCCGAAGAACTCGAACAAAAAATCATCCGCCCCATCGAGGGCGAAATTGCGCAGCTGCCCAACGTCAAAAAAATCCAAGTCCATAGCCATCGGCGGGGCGCGTTTTTTCCCATCGAGTTTGAATTTGGCACCAACGTCAAATACCGCATCGTCGAATTGCAGGAGCGCTTGCAGGCGGTGTTGTATAAAGAATTCGACCGGCGCGCGGTGCGCGTGAATGCGTTTCCCTTCGAGACGTCTTGGGTCAACAAAGAATTTATGGACCTTCACCTCAAAGGCCCGCGTAATGACCCCAACTTAGAATACATCGACACCGAACGCATTCGCCAACGCCTGCAAGATATCGACGGCGTCGCCGAAGCCGACATCTGGGGCGGCAACGACCGCGCCATCGACGTCAATATTTTTCAAGACAAACTGCAAGAATTCGGCATCCCGTTTTGGCAAGTGATTAACACCGTTCAGACCTATGCCAGCGAACCGGTTTTTCTCGGCGACGTGCATGAACACGGCATGAAATCGTTCGTCCGCTTGGACGGACAGTTCCGCGATGAATCAGAAATTTCTGGAGTCACCGTTAAAGAACAAGGCAATATCAACGTCCGCCATTTGGGCACGGTGCAAGAAAACAGCGAACCGCGCCGCTACCTGCGCCGGGTTGACGGCCAGCCTGCGGTCGGCATCGACATGGAAAAAGAAGCGCAGGTGAACCCCATCGAGCTGTCTCGGCGCGCTCACAAAGTCATCGACGAACTCAACGAGGGTTTCCCCGAAGGATATGAACTGCAAGTGGAGTGGGAAGCCGCCGAAGAGATTCTCCAATTTTTACGCACTTTGTCCAAACTCGCGTTGATGGGCGTCATCTTGTCGATGCTGGTGTTGTATTTCTTTATCCGCAATGTTCGCATGGCGATGTTGGTTTGCATCGTCATCCCGATTTGCATCGTCACCACTTTTAACGCGATGTATTTCAGCGGCATGTCAATCAACATCATCTCGCTACTGGGCCTCGCCGTTGGCGTCGGGTGTTTGATCGATAGTTCGATTGTTGTATTAGAAAATATCTTTCGTCACCATGAGCGCGGCAAGGACGGAATTACCGCCGCGTTGGTTGGGACGCAAGAAGTCGGTCGCGCTGTTTTTGCGTTGACGCTCACGAACGTCGTTGTGTTTTTGCCGATTGTGTTTGTTGAAGGCGAAATTCGCTTGATGTTCACCGAAGGCGCGTTGGCCATCATCTATCCGATGGTGATTTCGATGCTGGTCGCGCTGACGCTGGTGCCGATGGCGACCTCGCGCTTAATGATGGTGCTTGATCGCACGGTCGGAAAACGCCGGAAACCGAAACCAACCCAACCAGTGAACAACCCCGCGCCGCAAGGCGCCTTGGGCTTCACCGCCAAACCCAACAATCCGTTCGGGTGGATCTCAACGCTGATGTCATTTGATATGTCGACGTTGCGGCGTTATTACACCAAGTTGTTAAAGGGCTGCTTGCGCCACCGCGTCCGGTTTTTGATCGCGATTGCGCTGGTGATTACTTACACGGCGGTTTATTCCATCAGCAGCGTAAACCGTGACGTGCTCGAAACGCCTGAAGACAACAACCATATCCCGCTGCATTTGTATTTGCCTGAAGGGACGAAACAAAACTACACGCTCGGCGTCGTCGAAAAAGTCGAAGACATGTTGATTCGCGAAGTGCCCGAGAAGAAGGCGATTCACGCTTGGGTGCGGGATGATTACGCCGAATTCCGCATTGAACTCAAACCATTTGGCGAACGCGAACGCAATGAATGGAACATCAAAGAAGACTTGCGTCCGTTTATGGAAAATTTCGCTGACGCTGAACTCACCTTCAACTACACCCGGGCGCGCGGCGAAGACGCACAGCCCGCGATGGATACAGGCCAGGGCGGGTCGATTGAGATTCGCGGGCCGGAATATGAACAACTCAACGTGCTCGCCGAAGCCTTCGCCGAGTTGCTGACGCAGTTGCCGGATATTCGTGACATCTCGAGCGAGGCGGAGCCTGGCTCCATGGAAGTGCGTTTTACCATTGATCGCGAATCCGCCGCGTTGCTGCAAATCACCCCCAGTTTGGTGGCGCAGTCGATCCAGGTGGCGCAGCGCAAAGCCGATTTCGCCACCATTCAAATGAAAAAAGGCGACGATGAAATCGACATTCTCTTTAATCAAATCCCCAACACGGAAGAGTTGCAGGCGGGCAAAGAACAAGAGGAAGACATCGACGGGCTTCGCTTTGAAGAACTGCAAGAGGTCCCGATCTATTCGCCTGCATTAGGCACGACCGTTCAGTTGCAAGAGCTGGGCAGCCTCGACAGTCGCCGCGGCATGGGCACCTTCCAGCGCGAGAACCGCGAACGCATTACCCGCTTACGGTTTGAGACTGCGCCCAACAGCAATTACAGCGAAGTCGAAGAAAATATCAAACAACTCATCGCGGCTTATCCCGCTCCGGCTGGCTATCGTATTTCCATCGAAGGCAAGTCGCGGCGAATTAACGAAGGGCTGCAAGCGCTTCAGACGATCAGCATTCTCGCGATCATCTTAGTCTATATGTGCATCGCCTCGCTGTTCGAGTCGTTTTCACAACCCCTGGTGATTCTGTTGGCGATTCCTCTGGCTATCGTGGGCATCGTCTGGGGCTTTATTATTACGGGAAACAACTTTACCGAACTGGCGGCGCTGGGCTGCGTCTTCCTTGTGGGCATGTTGCCCAACAGCGCCATTCTATTGGTGCATTACTCTACCTATCTGCGGCGCGAAAAGAATTTCTCGCGCACCCGCGCGGTGATTCAATCCGGCTCAACGCGTCTGCGCCCCATTATGATGACGGTGTTGACGACGTGCCTGGGCCTGTTGCCGATGGCCTTCTCTTGGAAAGGCGATGAGGAATGGGTGCCGTTCGCCATCTGCGTGATTTCCGGTTTGGTGTCGTCGACCATCCTCACATTGATTATTGTGCCGGGCTTTTACTTTATCATTGAAGACATCGCAACGCTGATTGCCCGCGTGGTTCGCTATATGACCAGCTGGCGTTGGGTGCTTGTTTTCTGGAGCGCAAAGTCGCGCCTCAAAAAGAAACAAGAACTGACCGCCTATCGCATGAAGCCGCCGCGTGATGAACCGCTCACGGTTGAAATCGAATATCTGACGCGGGTGTATCATCTCAGTTTCCTCGAGCGTTTTGTTCAGGGGTTGCGGTCGTATTTACAAACATTCCGTCCACCGCAACAAACGCTGGGCTTTTTGCCGCAGCCTCCAATCGAGCAACCCACGACGCGGTCGCGGGTCAAAGCGCTGGACGGTGTTTCGTTGACGATTGAATCGGGCTTGTTTGGTCTGCTCGGCCCCAACGGCGCCGGCAAGTCGACGCTGTTGCGTTTGCTGGCGGGCGTCGATCAGGCGTCGCGCGGCTATTTGTCGATCTGCGGGTACGACATGAAAACCGAAGCGCGCAAAGCGCAAAAGTTTATTGGATACCTGCCGCAGGACTTCGGCGTATACGGCCCGATGACGGCGTATCAATATCTCGATTACTTCGGCCTGTTAAAAGGCATGAAAAAAGGCAAAGAGCGCAAGGCCGCCGTCATGCGCGCACTGGAGCAAGTGAATCTGAGCGACCAAAAGAACGTCCCGGTGGGGCAGTTCTCCGGCGGTATGATGCGCCGCATTGGTCTCGCGCAAATATTGATGAACCCGCCTAAGGTGTTGATTGTTGACGAACCCACCGCCGGGCTCGACCCGATGGAGCGAGTGCGGTTCCGTAACCTGCTCGCGCAGCTGGCGCAAGACCGCGTCGTGATTCTCTCGACCCACATCGTCGAAGATATCGCGCATAGTTGCAAACGCCTGGCGTTGTTGTTTGACGGTAAATTGAAATACGCCGGTTCGACCGATGAGATGATTCGCTCGGTCGACGGCAAGGTGTGGGAAGTCTCCGCCGTTGATACCAACAAATGGCGCAGCTTACGAAAAGAATTTACGGTGGCGGGCCAACACCACACCGCCAACGGCGTCCAGGTCCGCATTTTGGCCGATCAGGCGCCGGGGCCGGAGGCGCAGTCTGTCGAGCCGACGCTGGAAGACGCATACTTGTATTATACGAGAGGGGCCAGCGCACCGGTCGCCGCTTCGTTATCTTAATGATTGACGCCCGGACGTTGTCCGGCCCTGGAGGGAGATTGTGTCTGCATCAAATGGTATTCGCCTGTTGGTTATGCTCGCCTTGTGTGTTTCATCATTCACGGGCGTTGCGCAAGAAGTCGCGAAAGAAATTATACAGGAACCGATTGAGCCGTTGGAGATTTATGAATTCTTCGGCGCCGTCGATTCTATTGAAGATTTGACCGGGACCGTGCGTCTCTTAAAAGAAGGAAGTTACCGCCCGGCGGGCGCCCAACAAGCGCTGACGCTTGAGGCGGCGATCGTCGTCGCCAACGACAACAACCCGCAGATGAATATCTCCCGCACCAGTTTGCGCAGCGCCTTGTGGCAGCGCGAATTGACCGAAGCGGCCTATCGCGGCTTGTTTGACCTCGACGCCAGTTTCAACGAACAACTCCGAACCTTCTCGGCGGGCACGATTCGCTTTGACGAAGACGAAGGCCAGGTGTTTGAAACCCGCTCCGACACCCGCAATGTAGAAGCCGCCCGACTGGCGCCGCGATACCGCCAGCAATTTAAAAACGGCTTGTCGATCAACGTAACGCCCAACCTTGATTTTGAGCACGACTCCGACGGTTCGTTCGACAGCAAGTCGGGCAATGATGAAGAGCTGAGCGGCGGCGTGAATATGAACATCAGATACCCGCTGTTTTCAGCGCCGCGCGAAGGCATTCGACGCGACCTCGAAAATGCGGACATCAACACCTTGCAGTCTGACCTGGGGTTGTATTTGCAGGAAAAATCCATCAAGCAATTGGTGGTCAATAATTATTGGCGCATCAAACAGCTCGAGCGCGAATTAGAAATTCAAAACGAACGCTTAATTCAGTCGTTGCAGATTGAGTTTATTTTCCGTACGCAATATGAATTTGAAAACGCCTCGCGGGTGCAAGTGGGCGAAGCCCAGATCGACGTGCTCAACAACCAGGCCAACCTCATCAGCCAAGAGGGTTCGTTGCGCGACTCCATCGAGCTGTTCAACATCACCCTGGGCCTGCCGCTTGAAACCGAACTCGATCTCATCGATGAACTGGCGGTGGAACCCATCTCGCTTTCCGGCGACGAGTGCATTCGTCTGGTGACGGAAAATAACGTAGAGTTGTCCAACTTGAGTTTGTCGATTCGCCAACAAGAAAACAACCTGCGCGTTGCAAAATTAGGCCAACAGCCAGACTTTAACATCAACAGCCAATATTTCCGCAATGATGAAGATTCTGAGACCATGGGCATCGGCCTTGCCTTCAGCTGGCCGTTCGGCGACGGCGGCGCCACCCGCGCGCGGGTGCGCATCACCGAAGAAAACCTTGAGCGCCTGCGCATTCAGTTGTGGAACCTCGAACGCCAGCTCATCCAGGAAACCTACGACGACCTGCGCACCCTCGACCTGCAACAACAGCGCATCATGATTCTCGAGCGCAACGCCATTCAGGCCGAAGCCAACTTAGACAACGCCCTCTTTACCTTCAAAGAGTTCGGGCGCATCACCTTCCGCGACATGCAGGATTCACAGATCGACTTGGCGCAAAGCCGGGTGAGCCTGGTACAGGCGATTGTCGGCTATAACATTTCCAAGTCGAACCTCATGCAGAAGATCCATGAGTACGAGCCCTCGCAAGAAGTCGCGCCGCTGATTGATTTATTGAATTAAGGATTTTTGTAGTGGGATAAAATAGAGAAGGGCGGTTATTGACCGCCCTTTTTTTGTGTGGAGAGATTGAAAGCCTTACGCAATGAGGTCGATGGTTTCTTTCATCATCTCGTCGCCGGTGCGGATAATCGCGGCGCTGGCGCGGGTGGCGTTTTCTTCGCGGCGCAAGGCAATCGCTTCTTCGGGGATGTCGACGCTCGAGAGTTCGACCGTGTCGCCTTGCGCATTGACGGTGACAGGCGCTTTCTCGCCGGGTTTGACGCCGTAGCCGGGCGTGTTGAGGTTCGCGAGATTGTTGGCGGCGTCAAGCGCCCGCAATCGCGACGAGGTCAGGCCCGAAAGTCCAATCGAAAGAATATCCATCGTGTTTCTATTATATCGTTGAATTCTCATTTCGCCAATTCAGGCCTGTTTCTGATTGCCCGGCTCCGCTAGCATAACACTGTGGCGTTCGATTTTTGGTATTGGGTCGTGAACTACTCCCGTGAACCGATTTTTCTATTTCTTTCTGGGCCTCATTTTGACCTGCGTGTTGGCGGCGCTGCTATGGGCGGCGAAAACCCATCAAGAGACCGTTGTGGGGCTGCCGACGCTATTAACCCGTGAATTTCGCCCGCTCTTACAGCATGAACGCATCATTGACGTCAATCTGGGCGAGGTGCAAAAACGCGCCGAAGAGTTAATGGCCGAACACGGCTATATTCAAGAAATCATCATCCGCAAAGAAGACCGCAACGGCGTCAAACGGACGCTGTATCCACTGACCTACGACATCGACCATCCGGGGTTTCCGCCACAGCGCGACCCGGCGTTTGTTCCCAAATTAATCATGGAGCGCGAGCGCACGCTAGGCGAGTTGTTTATCCGCATCGACGCGCAACGCAGCCGACTGTTTCAGGGCGCTATCAACGGCAGCATCGCCGCGTTGTTGATCGTCGCGGCGCTTGGCGTCTACACCCTGCGCAGCAAAGACGAAGAAGTGCGCAAAACCACCACCCTGCTCGAAGAGAAACAGCGCGAGCTGATCCACATCGAACGGCTGGCGCTGGTGGGGCAGATCACCGCCAACTTGCTGCATGATTTAAAGAAGCCCGTCTTGAATATTCGCGCCGAAGCCGAGAACCTGCCGAAAGGAGATTCGCGCCGCACCATCGAAGAAGAAACCGACCTGTTCTTGAATCTGCTACGCGACTTGCGCCTGGAAAGTTTCTTACAGCACGACGCCGAGCGCGCCGAGTTTGTCGATGTAGGCGAGACCATTTTGCGGTCGCTGCGTTTGGTGCGCTACGCCCAAAACAACGTCAGCGTCGAGTTTAACCTGCCGGACGAACTGCCGTTTTTGTTTGGACAGCGCCACCATTTAATTCAGGTGTTCTCTAACATTTTGTTGAATGCTTTTCAGGCGTTGAACGGCGAAGGCTCCATACGCATCCGCGCTCGACGCGTTGATGAAGGCGAGGCGTCCTTGTTGGAAGTCGCGTTTTCTGACGACGGCCCCGGCATCCCCACCGAGGCGGCGGAGCGTATCTTTGAACCGTTTTTCTCCACCCGGCGCGATTCCGAATCGACCGGGCTCGGGTTGTATATCACCAAGAGCCTGGTCGTAAGTTTAGGCGGGGTCATCGCCGTCCACAGCATCCCCAAACACGGCTGCACTTTTACACTGCGCTTTCCGCTCAGCGACGAAGAAAAAAATTAACGCTTCTCTAATCGGTAAAGACTATCAATCTGGTTACTTGTTGGTGCGGAACTGTTTGGGGACGATGCCGTGTTTTTTGAGGCGCAACCCCATCACCCGTTCGGTGACGCCCAGCGCCTTGGCGGTCTTGGCTTGGTTGCCGCGCGAGGCCTCCAACGCTTCGAGAATGATCTCGCGCTCGACGTTATCGAGAATTGCTTGCAAGGTTTCGCCTTGCCCGTTAGAAACCACCCCGGCGTTTTGCAGCGTGGCGGGCATGTGGTGCGCGTGAATCACGCCGTTGTTTGAAACCAGGGCGGCGCGTTCGATGCAGTTTTCCATCTCGCGCACGTTGCCCGGCCAGTCGTAGCGCATCAATAAGTCAATCGCGGGCGACGAAATGCGATAGATGCTCTTGCGGTTGGCGCGGCTGAATTTGTCGATGAAATGGTCAGCCAACAGCGGGATGTCGGTCTTGCGGTCGCGCAGCGGCGGCAACGCAATGGTGAACAAGCCCAAGCGATAATAGAGGTCTTGTCGAAAGCGGTCTTCGCCGCAGAGCGCTTCTAATTTGCGGCGGCTGGCAGCGATGATGCGCACATTGCCTTTTTCGACGCCGTCCCCGCCGGGGCGGGCGTACTCGCCTGATTCTAAAAACCGCAACAATTTTACCTGCAACGCCGGCGCAAAATCGCTGATTTCTTCAATGAATAACGTCCCGCATTCGGCTTGTTCGATCAGCCCCAGTTTACGCGGGGTTCCGTTGTTGGCGCTTTGGCCGAAGAGTTCGCGGTCGAGGCTGCCTTCGGGCAATTGCGCGCAATTGAGGATCACAAACGGGCGCTCGGCGCGGGCGCTGTTGCTGTGAATGACGCGGGCGGCGCGTTCTTTACCGACGCCGTGTTCGCCGCGCAGCAGCAGGGTCGAATCTTTGGGCGCAATTTGGGCGATACGGTCAAACACGCTCAGCATGACGTCCGAATTGCCGACCATATCGTCGAGGCGAAAGCGGGTGTTCCATTCATGGTGCAGGGCGATGGTTTCCTGCACCATGCCCATGCGTTCTTCGACGGCGGTTTGACGCATCCGCGCCGGGTGGGCGATCATCGACGCGATGATTGAAAGCAGCCGCATGTCATTGGCAGTCGAGACGTCGTCTTCGAGTAAGCGATAGGCGCCCAAGGCCCCGATGGCTTCGCTGCCCCATTTGATAGGGACGCACAAAAACGCCACCTCTTTTTTGCGCGGCATCTTGGCTGCTCCGGCCCGGTTGAGAAACTCCGGCTCGTCAGACGCGCCGGGCGAAACAATGGGTTGCCCGGTTTGCACCACCCGACCGGTCACGCCTTGGCCGATGCGATAACGCCCACGTTCGCGCTGACTGGTCGAAAGCCCATAAGACGATTCAACCACCACTTCGTTTGAATAGCGGTTATACACCGCGACAAAACTTTGCAAGAGGCCATATTGCTCGGCTAAAGCCTTCAAGACAGGCTCCGCCATCGAGTCGAGCGCGGCGTTTTCGTCGAGATGTTCGCTGATCGAAAACAGCAGCGATATATCTTTTGCCCGGGACAGATCATTCTGATCATCCCGTTTGCGAGTATTTTGTTTGGTCGCTTCAGCAATCATTTTAATGCCTCATACGTGGTGTCTCATATTGTAGAAAATGCTCAAAAACAGACAGGACAAGTTGATTTTTCTACGCATACGGCATTGCGCCTGCTGTCTGGCTATTCGGGCGACATTCGAATCAAAGCCGCTCTTTGTCACCTGAAACACCATACTTACGAGCCTCAACTCTTACGAAAATGTCGGAGATTGTTCAGGTTTTGCACACCTGAACCGCATGTCTTTCTATACAGACATGAAATTTAGGCGCCAAAATGGAATCATGCGGGATTTAGTCTTCTTCGGCTTGTCCTGTCATGGGGACAAAATTCACGGGGAGGACGGTTCGTTTAACGACTTGATCGGCGTTTTTTTGTAGAACCATCAGTTGTTGCTCTTTATCTCCAACGGGAATCACCAAGCGGGCGCCGATTTTTAACTGGTCAATCAGCGGCTGGGGAATATGCTCTGGCGCGGCGGTGACGATGATCCCATCAAAGGGCGCGTGTTCGGGCCAGCCTTGATAGCCGTCTCCCGCGCGAACATGAATGTTGGAGTACTCTAACTGATCGTTGAGCAATTTTTTGGCGCGTTCGGCGAGCGGCGCGACGATTTCGATGGTGTAGACCTCTTTCACAACTTCAGCCAATATCGCCGCCTGATAGCCGGAGCCTGCGCCGATTTCTAAAATCACATCGTCCGGCTCGGGGTTTAAGAGGGTGGTCATCAAGGCAACGATGTACGGCTGAGAGATGGTTTGATCGTATCCGATGGGCAAGGGGTGGTCGCGATAGGCGCGGTGAATCAGCCCTTTCGGGACAAACAGGTGGCGTTTGACGGTGCGCATGGCGTCTAACACACGGCGGTCTTTGATGTCACGCGCTTCGATTTGGGTGCGCACCATGGTTTCGCGAAAGCGGTCTAGGGTTTGGTCGTCAACTTCCGCCTGGCTAAAGAGGCTCCAGCCAAACACCACCGCCGCCGCGCAGCCCGCGATCAATAATAAGTTGAATAATGAGTACGCCCAGATAGGCATACGGTCGAACCCTGCCATAATAAGCCAACCGCCCCGACACTCGCTGGATGTCATTTTCATCCATGCGTGTTACTCTTATAGTTTATATCTCGTAGAATTGAATACTATTGGGAAGTTTTCTCACTCTTATCATTTAAAGGCAACCGATGCGCCGACTCGTTGTGATTCTTGGATGTCTCGTGAGCAGCATTTTTTATGCACAGGGACAAAACGCCGTCTTGCCGTCGATTCCCAACGCGTTGGTTGAACGCGCACAAGATGAAGGCCGCCCCATGCTGTTGGCGGGGCGCGAACTGCGGCGGAAAACCGAACGCCGACTGCGGCGCGGGCTGGAAGAACGCGGCGACGAATTTTTTCTGCGGGTAGACGGCTTTCTGTTGCCGCAGTCGCCTTGGTACGTCGGCGAAGGCCCCTTTCAAGAGAACGACGATTTTCATCCCAAATGGCTGAACGAACCGGAGTTCATGCTTTACAGCAAACTCGTTACCGAACTCAACGCCTATCTCTATCTCGAACGCGAACGCTGGGCGCTGCAAGCCGCCAAACTTGAATTTGCGCGTTTGTTAAATGAACTCGAAACCGCCGACGCGGTTGATTCGTTTGGCATGGCGCGACCCGCTTTCACAAAACGCGATGGGATGATGCTGGCGCTGACGACGCTGCTTTATGACCAGTCGTATTTTCGTCTGGATACCAAAGACCGCCACCAACCCAACCAACGCATCAAGGCGTTGCGCGACCGTCTCGCGATGTATTGCCGTACGCTCGATGTCGATTCGATCCCGCCGCAAGACGCTCTAGCGTTCGGCAGCGGCCTCGGTCTCTCGACGTTGTTCTGCATCTCGATCTATCCCTTGGAATGGGGCAACGAACGCGACGCCGCTTCGATGCTGCCCGATTTATACGCCGCCGCCAATCTCACCCAACACGGCCTCGCCCGGTTGATTGAAGAAGACGGGCGCTTTGCCTGCTCGATGCCGCAAATCGAAAACGCGTTGCTGACGGCGATCCCCTGGACGCAAACCATGACGCGCCTGGGCTATCCCTACGCGGCGGCGCCGGGGACGTTCACCCGCATCGCGTCTGCGCTCGAAGCCCATCGCTTGCCCGGCTCGTCAGACACCCTCGCTACGCAAAAGGCGCAAGCCATGACCTCGCCGTGGGTCCCATTTACGCATCCGCTGTTTCCTGCGCCGAACCCGGCGCTGTATAACAAAGAAGACCTGCGCTCCGCCACGGCGCAGATGCGCGCGCGAAAAAGCCCGGCGGCGGCGCTGGCGCAAATGCCGATCTCGCTGCGACAGCGCGACCTCAACATCACCCGCAGCGGCAGCCGCATGACGCTCAAAGATCAGCTTGAAATGTTTGGTCTGCCCCGTCCCGCAGAAAGAGAGCCGCAAGCGGTCACGCCGACGCAACCCGCGCCGGTGCAACGCGACGCGGGATGGCGCCTGGAAGCGTATCCCGAAATGCCGGGGCCTTGGGGCGCGGTCTATCATCTCGCGGCCAAAGAATCAAACTCGGCGGAACTAGTTGAGCGATGGGCCGAACTCGGCGGAGACAGCGATAATCATCCCTACACTTTTTACTACACATTCCCGGTTGCCGCCTCTAACAGCCCTCCATTGTCTCTGGAACCGGTGTTGATGAAATACCCCGAATCAAACCTCAGCATCTTCTCCATGCAAAAGCCGCGCGAGCAACACCTGCTCGCCATTCAATCTGCGACCGACACGATTGTTGCTTCTACGCTGCAAGTCGCGCATGAAAGTTTCCTGCTCTATGAAGGCGGCTTACAGTTCCGGTGGTTTCATGATTTATACGGCGCGACCGCTGCGGTCCAATCGGTGTCAGGGACGACGCAAGTCTGCGCCTCGTTTGATTACAGCGCCGAGCCGCTGCTGACTTCGCTGTATAGCGCCTGGCAGCAGGATTCGCCCGCAGGCCGCACCATCAGCGTGCGCCGCCATGAAGGCACGGTCGGCAGCGCCTACAACATCGTGGCCCACTTCCCCCTCCAGGCCAGCCCGGTTGTCGGGACGCGCAACATCGTGGTCTCGATTCCGCCCAAAGCGGATACCTTGCTCGGCGACATGAATGAATGGATCAACATTGACGTCAAAGGCGACGAACTGTCGGACGAGATTCACGGTCTGCGCGACTGGCAGGCGATCCGTCGTTTGGAACGTCGCGGGACCTACAAGCCAAAAGGGTTTGGGATGCTGCACCTTTTATTCTCGCCCAATACTCTGATGCTTCCCCACGCGGCGGAAGGCGCACTGGGCGAGATTCTCGAACTCGAACTCAAGACGCCGGTAAACCCGTTTTTTTATATCGCGTCATTACAACAGCCGGGGCGCGAGAAGTTTGAACCCAAGTATGCGTCATTGCCAATGCCGGGCTTGCGCGTGTTGGAATGGCATGAGGGAATCGAAGTCATCGCGGTTCGCCAGGGCGAATTGATCGACAATCCATTCATTGAGTCCGACGCCGATCTAGTGGTCGCCACCCGCGACAGCGCGATGAAAGCGGTGTTCTATTTAGTCGTGAACGGGTCGTATGCAAAAGTGAAATTCAGCCCGCAACAACGCACGCCCATTTTGTTGCTCAATACCAAAAAACAGAAACTGACCGCTGCGTGGGCGGACCGCAAGGTGCACGTCACAACGCCGCCGCGTTCCGGCAGTATCTTTTATGCGCCGAGCGCGGTTTCGTTTGTTTGTCCCGACTCGCTCATCAAATTTGGGCGGAAGAAAAACCAGGTCGTCGTGAATAGCGTCGAGTAAAAGATAACCACCTGTCATATCATTAAGAAATAAGGTTCTTCCGGTATTTGGGTACTTTATCACAAATTGAATTGCGTTTTTTGACGCTTTTTCGTGAATTCTTGATCTTTTGCTGTATCAGGCATGGGTACAACTCTGCTTGCTTCAGTGCGGGCTTCCACGCCCTTGATGCACAGGCGCTCTCCGAGTTGCGCCCATGCCTGAATTGGGTTGTCAAATTTTAATATGCCGGAATACGTTTCGTAATCAAAATTATGACCATCCATCAATGTAAGTATTCACTTGCCGGATGAACCTTGTTTAGTTGTATATAAAATCCCTCGCTTTATTTTAAATTGTAATTGCGTAAACCAATTTGAATTGTAGATATCTGAATACGTGTTACATTGTTGTAAGGGTGTCAGTCTGCATATTTATGGGATGTCGCTTTTTCTTAATGAAAGTGCGAAGAACGCATGTTTGAGTTTCTGTCATTCAAAGATAAAAACCTATATGTGATACGGGTGGTCGCGCTCGTGTTTTCCATCCTATTTTTGTTCACCGGGTCGGTTTTTTTCTATTTTATTCCCCAGTACAGCCAAAGCCTTCTTGATGCAAAATATGAACTGATCCGCGAGATGGTGAATACTCAGATATCACTGATCGAACGGCATGACCAGTTGGCGCAAGACGGTGAAATGAGCCTGGAAGAAGCAAAACGACATGTGATTGATATCATCCGCGATGTTCGTTACGGGGCCGAAGGCAAGGACTATTTTTGGATCAGCGATTTTCAGCCCGTTATGATTATGCACCCCTATCGCACAGACTTCGAAGGCGATGATCTCGCCGAATTGTTTGATGCAGACGGAAACCCGTTACTTTATACGTTCGTCAAAATAGCCGAAACGAAGAATGAAGGTTTTCTCCAATACCCGTGGCAACGCTATGAAGACGACAACCGCATCATTCCAAAACTATCTTTTATCAAAGCCTATACCCCCTGGGGATGGATTGTCGGGACGGGCATTTATATTGATGACGTAAACGCCAAGATCGCCGCGACAGAGCATAACCTTATTATCTTTTTTTGTATCGTATTCTTATGCGTCGCGGTTTTGTCATGGGTGCTTGTTGCACAGGGTTTTCAACAAGACAAAATGCGGTCGCGGGCGGTATTGGCCCTGCAAGAATCAAAACAGCGCTTGAAAGACATCCTGGAATTTTTGCCTGACGCCACATTTGTCATCGACACCAACCAGCAGGTTATCGCCTGGAACCGCGCTATGGTTGAACTGACCGGCGTGAAAAAAGAAGAGATGTTGGGCAAGGGCGACTATGAATATGCGTTGCCTTTTTATGGAGAGCGCCGCAAAGTTTTGTGCGACCTGTTGCTTCAACCCGATCCAGACAATACGATCCCGTATGACGCCGTCATACGGGATGCGAACAGTATCGCCGCTGATGCGTTTACGCCCAATCTCGGCGCCGAAGGTAAACACCTTCATGCAACCGCTTCGCTTCTGTTTGGAATCGACGGTGAAGTTGTCGGCGCCATCGAAACACTGCGCGACATTAGCGATAGAATCAGCGCGCAAGAAACCATCACAAATCAATATAAATTATTTGTCACCCTGCTTGATGCAATTCCATTGCCTGTGTTCTATAAAAATTCGGATGAAAAATATATCGGCTGTAACCGCGCCTATGAAAAAATGATTGGTAAACGGTTTGAGGATATCGCAGGCCGAACGACACAAGAGGTTTGGCCCGAGGCTCTCGCGAGAGATTACGCCGAACAAGACCGGCAATTGTTGGAGCACTCCGGAATACAGCAGTTTCAAACAAAAGCCGTTAGAGCCGATGGAGCCAGCCGGGAAGTGATTTGTTATAAAGCGGTGTTTCATGACAGCGAAGGAAACATCGCGGGAATCATCGGCGTCATTCAAGACATTACCGATGAAATACTCATCAAAACTTCGCTGCAAGAAAGCGAAGCAAAACTACGCGCCATTTTCAACCAGTCGTTTCAGTTTATGGCGGTGGTTTCTACGTCCGGCGTCGTGGTTGCCATCAATCAAACTGCGCTTGATTTTGCCGGCGCAAAAGAAAACGAGATCGTCGGCCATCATTTCGCCGACACGCCGTATTGGAAAAATTCACCTGACAGGGCGCGATGCATCGAAGCGATTCAGAAAGCTTCCAACGGTGAAATGGTTCGCTTTCAAAAGACTCATCCAGACCTGGACAACAACATTCATCATATTGATTTTAGCATCAAGCCATTTTATAACGACGACGGCTCTATTCCCTATCTGATCGCCGAAGGCCGTGATGTATCAGAGTACGTTGCTCTCGAAGAGCAGTTCCGTCAAACCCAAAAAATGGAAGCCATTGGCACCCTGGCGGGCGGAATTGCGCATGATTTCAACAATATGCTTTTTGCCATTCAGGGGTATAACGAACTCGCCTATATTGATTCGCCTGAAGACGGCAATGTGCGCCAGCGTCTCGACCAGTCTCAGAAAGCCATTGTCCGCGCACAAGAGTTGGTTAAACAAATTTTGGCGTTTAGCCGCAAGGTTGAAAATGAGCGCAAACCAATTGATTTAAGCAAAGATATCTACGAGATTTTTCAACTGATACGCGCGCCATTACCCACCACCATCCAGGTTGATATCAATCTGCCCGACCACTCCGTCTATGTGTTGGCGGACCCGACCCAGCTGCACCAAGTGCTCATGAATTTGTGCACCAACGCCGCCCACGCGCTACGTGAACAGGGATCGCAGTTGACCATTACTCTCGAAGAGGAAATCATCACTGGAACCCCAGGCGCCCGTCTGCAAGAGTTAACGCCCGGCCGCTACGCCAAAATTCAGGTGTCCGACGACGGCGTTGGCATCCCCCCTGACATCGCTGAGCGAATTTTCGAGCCGTTCTTCACCACAAAGCCGGAGGGCGAAGGGACCGGGCTGGGGTTGTCGGTCGTTCATGGAATCATCAAAAGCCACCAGGGATGCATCTTCGTCGATAGCAAACTGCAAGAGGGCGCCACCTTTTCTATCTATCTCCCACAAATTGTTCAACCGCTTCCCGAGAGCGAAAATAAAAAAATCATCGTCCAGCGCTCCTCTCAAAAAGGCAGCATATTATATGTAGACGATGACAAAGAGATCGTCGAAATAAACCACCAGCGCTTGTCCCGCGCCGGATATTCGTTCAAAGGCGTCACCGACAGCGCAGAAGCGTTAGCGTTGATCCAGTCGTCATTGTCAGAGTTTGACTTGATAATTACGGACCAGACCATGCCCAATCTTACGGGAATCCAACTCGCCAAAGAAGCCATCGCTATTCAATCGGATTTCCCTGTGATTCTCTGTTCAGGGTATACCGATTCGTCCGTCATGGAGCAACTCGCGGTGGTAGGCGTACGCAAGTTTTTGACGAAGCCGATTTCAAACGATGAATTGATTGACGCCATCGAAGACATTCTGAGTTGAACCAGAGACCCAAACGCCTCTTTCTGCTGGAGTCGTATGTAGACGATTCTGGACAATTTATCCTACCGTTTTCTTTCCGCCGCCGCGCATCCATGATACGATGTACCCGACATTCGATTTTTGTATGAAAATGATTAGGAGCCGCGCCATGACCACTACATCCATTGCCTCTGAACTCAAAGCGATTTTCCCTGCCGACCGCATCACCACTGATCCGGTCGATATGATGACATATTCGTTCGACGGAACCCCCAACCTCAGCGCAACGCCCGCAGCGGTGGTGTATCCCGAAACCACCGAAGAAGTCGCCCAACTGATGAAATGGGCGAGCCAAAATAATGTCAAAATCGTCCCGCGCGGCTCCGGCACCGGGCTTTCGGGTGGAAGCGTACCGATTAAAGGCGGGGTGGTGATGTGCACTGTCCGCATGGACAAGATTCTCGAAATCGACGATGAAAACCTGACCGTCATGGCGCAGCCGGGCGTTATCACCGCTGACCTGGCGGCGGCGGTTTTGGAGAAGGGCCTGTTTTATCCGCCCGATCCCGGCTCGATGAAAATCTCGACCATCGGCGGCAACGTGGTCGAAAACTCCGGCGGGCTGCGCTGCCTCAAATACGGCGTGACCGAAGATTACGTCATGGGCCTCGAAGTGGTGTTGCCTGACGGCGAAATTTTATGGACGGGCAGCAAGTCGAAGAAAGACGTGGCGGGCTATAACCTCAAGAAGATTCTCGTCAGTTCAGAGGGAACTCTGGGCGTGATTACCAAGGTGCTGCTGCGCTTGATCCCACCGCCCAAAGACAGCAAAACCATGCTGGCTTATTTCACCGACATGGTCTCGGCGGGCAACGCCGTCAAAGGAATCATCGCGGGCAAGATCATCCCCTGCGCGTTAGAGTTTCTCGACAACGTCACCATCAATTGCGTCGAAGACTTTTCGCACATCGGCCTGCCGCGCGACATCGGCGCGCTGCTGTTGATCCAGACCGACGGGCACCCCGCCCAGGTGGCGGAAGAAACCGAAGCCATCGAAGCGATTTGCAAAGAGCAGGGCGCGACCGAATTCAAGATCGCCCAGACGCAAGAAGAAGCCGAGCAGTTGGCCTCCGCCCGTCGCATGGCGCTGTCGGCGCTGGCGCGGCGCAAGCCCACCACCATTCTTGAAGACGCTACCGTGCCGCGCAACCGCGTACCGGAGATGTTGGCCTTCATCGAGCAGGTGCGCGATAAGTATCAGCTCGACATCGGCACCTTCGGCCACGCAGGCGACGGCAACCTGCACCCCACCTGCCTGACCGACGAACGCAACCATGAAGAGATGGAGCGGGTCGAGCAATGTTTCGACGAGATATTCAAGAAGGCGATTGAACTGGGCGGCACCGTGACTGGCGAGCACGGCGTGGGCTGCATCAAGAGCAAGTACCTGCCGATGATGGTAGGCGAGACCGGCATCAAGGTCATGCGCCGCATCAAAGAGTCCTTCGACCCCCAAGGCATCCTCAACCCCGGAAAGATTTTTATTGATAAGGAGTGAGGGGGATGACTCTTACGGAAAGTTGGCAGAAGGACAAAGCGCATTTCTTGGATAAAAAAATCCATCAAATAATTAATTGGGCTGGTGATGGTAAACTAAAAGACGGAAATATAACTTCCGTAGAATTTCGAGAATTTCTATCTAATATTAAAATTGAATCTCTTGAAGAGTACGCCAGGCAATGTATTGAAGAATCTTTTACTGACTCGGGCATTGCTCTTCAAGATATTTTAAATGAAATAGGAAGGCGACTTGGCTTTGAAATAGAACATGGACGCTACAGGGGTGTGAGGAATGAAATTGGCTTTGACGGTTTATGGAAGTTGCAATCAGGTCAATCTATAGTAGTTGAAGTGAAAACAACTGATGCATATAGGATTCAATTAGACACAATTGCAAATTACCGAAATCAGCTGATTCAAAAAGAAATAATTTCTGCAGAGAATTCATCCGTGCTCATAATTGTTGGGCGTGATGACACTGGAGAATTAGAAGCTCAAATAAGGGGCTCAAAACATGCATGGAGTATTCGACTCATTAGTGTCAATTCGTTGATTTCACTGATGAACTTAAAGCATAAAGCTGACAATCCACAAATTATCCAGCAGATGCATGACATTTTAATTCCAAGAGAATACACCAAATTAGATAAAATTATCGAAATCCTTTTTTCAACTGCATCAGATGTTATCGAAGGTGTGGAAGATGATGAGGAGGAGATAAAAGATGAAGTCACCCCAAAGTTTACTCCTGTATCGTTTCACGATGATTGCATTGATTTAATAGAAAGTAGGATGCAAGTATCTTTAGTGAAAAAGACAAGAACTAAATACACTTCTTTAATTGGTGAAAACTATGTTTGTTGTGTTTCTAGAGTGCATGATAAAGGGAATCAGATAAATTATTGGTTTGCTTTTCACCCACACCAAAAGGAATTTCTTGAAGATTCTGATAACAGTATTGTTGCATTTGGTTGTGGTAATAGCAAAAACATAGCCGTAATTCCATCATCATTTTTCTTGAAATACCTTGTTGAATTAAATACAACGAAAAAAGATAATAAATTTTATTGGCATGTTCATATTGCTGAAAAAGAGAACAAGTATTGGTTGCTAAGAAAAAAAGGCCAATCAGATATTGATATTTCTGAATACTTCCACCCCCGTAGGGTGGGATGAATGCAATGAATCCCACCATTGGGTAATCAACACATATCATTGGTGGGATTCGCTTCGCTCATCACCACCCTACTTGATACGTCGAGATAATTGAAACCCACCATGCAAACGTGTCATTACGAGGGAGCATGGCGACCGACGCAATCTCACCCATCGAAAAGCGAGATTGCTTCGCTTCGCTCGCAATGACACCAAAACCCGGTAGGCTGGGCTCGCGAAGCAGCCCACCGGATAGAACCAACCGCGTCTCTCATTCACGCGGCTCGGCGGGAGCCTCGCCCTCCCCAAAACATCAATACGCCTGAGCGGCGGGCCAAGGCCGCGCTCGTAATTCGCCTGCGCTTCATTTTAACCGACTCCCGAAGTGAGATGGAATTACCTCGACGTTTATCAAAGGACAATGGATTCACCGTTGGGTATTACGAAGACATTGCTCGCTTCGCATCTCTTAACAAAAAGCGATGGCTTGACGTATGGGCTTGGCTCTGAGAAATTCTGCTGTAGTACCATTCAGTGCGATTTGCAATTAAACTTGAACCGTAATTGAAGCAACGAGCAGTCCAACACAATGGAGATGCCAAAAATGCGCGCGAAACAACATTTAATCGTTATTGCTTTGCTGTTCGGTTGCGTCAGTATTGGAACCGCTGAGGACCAGCCGCAATGGGGAGAAAAGCATTCCCGTAATATGGTCTCGACCGAGACGGGCTTAATTGGTTCCTTCGATCTTGAATCAAAAAAGAACATCAAATGGATCGCTCCTCTTGGCAGCGAGTCATGGTCGACGCCTATCGCGGCGAATGGAAAAGTGTTGATCGGCACGAATAATAATCAGCCGCGCGACCCGCGCCATAAGGGAGACCGGGGAGTTTTGTTTTGTCTGAATGAAAATGATGGAAGCCTCTCCTGGCAACTCGTTGTGCCAAAACTTGGTCCCGACCCCTATTTGGATTGGCCCAATGCGGGCATCCCATCAACAGCGACCGTCGATGGCGACCGCGTGTATATCATCACAAACAGAAACGAGGTTGTTTGCCTTGACCTACAGGGATTGCATAACGGCAACGACGGCCCGTATCTCGACGAAGGCCAACACATGGGGCTGGGTTTAGACGACGTCTATGAACCAACCAAGATGGACGCCGATATCTTATGGATTTTTGATATTCCCAACCAGGCGGGAACGTACCCGCATGATTCGGCGCATTGTTCTGTGTTGGTCGACGGCGATTTTTTGTATATCAACACCAGCAACGGTGTAGACAATACCCACAAAAAAATCCGCAAGCCCGATGCGCCCAGTTTGATCGTGCTCAACAAAAAAGATGGTTCTTGGGTTGCGCGCGATGACGAGAGAATCGGCCCAAGAATTTTTCATAGCACCTGGTCGTCTCCTGCGATGGGGGTTGTGGACGGACAAAAAACTGTGTTTTTCTGCGGCGGCGACGGCGTGGTATATGCCTTCAAAGCGTTAGCCGAAATGCCCGCTGATGGGACAGTCAAAGCATTGGAGCGTATCTGGAAATATGATTGCGATCCGACGGCGCCCAAAGAAAACGTCAGCGAATATATGCGCAATCGCGACGAAGGGCCTACGAATATAAAAGGCTTGCCCGTGTTTTATAACAACCGAATCTATGTCGCGGCGGGCGGCGATATCTGGTGGGGAAAAACAGAATCATGGCTGCATTGCATCGACGCAACAAAACAAGGTGATGTTACAGAGTCTGGCCCTCTTTGGAAATATAGATTGGGCAAGCATAGCTGTGCGACGCCGGCGATTGCAAATGGTCTGTTATTTATCTCTGACTGCGACGGGATGTTGTACTGTCTGGATGCTGAGACGGGCGAGAGCAAATGGACGCACGATTTAGGAGACGAAACCTGGGCTTCGCCATTTGTGGCTGACGGCAAAGTTTATATCGGAACAAAATTACGACGGTTCTACATCTTCGCCGCGAAGGATGCAAAAGAAATTCTATTTGAAACCCGCCTGGATAGTCCCGTCGGCGCCACTGTGACGGTCGCGAATGGCGTTGTGTATGTTGCATCGCTCAAGAACCTATATGCGCTAGAGAAAAAGTAAATTTGCCGCGAACACCAACGCGATTGGAGAAATGACTCATGATTATTGACGATAGGTTTAAAAACGAACGGACGAGCCGCGCAACACATTTTATTGTTACTCTGCTTTTAATTTTGACATTTGTTTCGACGCCGTTATTTGCGGCGGAACTGCAAGCGTTGCCTTCCGATTCGTATTTTGCCCCATTCAAACCCTTGCAAGCGCCTGAAACGAAAGAACTGATATTAAAAGAGGGCGACCGGCTTGCGATCTGCGGCGACTCGATCACCGAACAAAAAATGTACTCGCGAATCATCGAAACCTATCTGACGGTTTGCGTTCCTCAACTCAAGATTACCGCGCGGCAATTTGGCTGGAGCGGGGAACAAGCGACGGGGTTCTTCCACCGGATGGAAAATGACGTGTTGCGGTTTCATCCCACCATCGCCACCACATGCTATGGAATGAACGACCACCGTTATCAACCCTATAACGCCGAATACGGCGACCTCTACCAAACAACCTCTCAGGCAATCATGCGTCTGTTTAAAGACAACGGCGTTCGTGTGATCCAAGGCGCGCCGGGCACGGTCGGCAAAATGCCTTCTTGGGTGAAGCAGGCCAAAGGCACAGTGAATGACCTGAATCTCAGTCTGCTGGAATTTCGCAACATCGGCGTTCGCTTGGCCCAAGACGAGAACGTTGCTTTCGCGGATGTATTCTTACCGATGCTGGTTGAGGGCTTTCACGCCAAACAGAAATACGGCGACGAATATATGATCTCAGGAAAAGACGGCGTTCATCCGGGTTGGGCCGGCCAATTGGTGATGGCCTACGCGTTTCTCAAGGCAATGGGCCTCGATGGTGAAATTGGAACCATCACATTGGATCTAGCGTCAGGTGAAGCCTCTGCCTCGCAAGGACACCGCATTGTTTCTGTGAAGGACAATGAAATTCAGATGGACAGCAGCCGCTATCCATTTTGCGCGACTGGCGAACTCGACCAGGATTCCAGCATCCGTTCGGGAATGACGCTGGTTCCATTCAATCAGGAACTCAACCGCTTCATGCTCATTGTCAACAATGCGCCTGCCGGACAGTACAAAGTGACCTGGGGAGAAACATCGAAGACGTACTCCGCCAAAGAGTTGTCTGAGGGCGTCAACCTTGCCGATGATTTTTTCGTGAACCCATTCAGCGAAGCGTTTAACCGGGTCGACGAAGCGGTGTTTAAAAAACAGGCGTATGAAACCAAACAGGTTAAACAACTGTTTCACGGCGAAGAAGGCCGCGCCAATATGGACAAAACTGTCGATCTCACCGAAGAAGTTCGTGCGCCTTTAGCCAAGTCGATTCAATCGACGTTTCAGCCAGTCCAGCATTCGCTTCGCGTTGAAAAACAATAAATGCGTAAGAGTTCTTGCTCGAATATTGTGAACGCGAGGCCGACTTTGATGAATTCCAGACCGCCAGTCATTGCGCGCATTACGCGGAGAGAATGGCTGGCGGGGTTGTCTGGCTTGATGGCGTCGGGGCTTCCTCAATCATTCGCCGCAAGCGAGTTCACTTGTGCGCTTTATGGTTTTTCGTCGAACAAGGCGCCCTTCGCTTCCATCAATCATGGTGACTTGGCTTCTTGGTTGCGCGACCACGGCGTCAATGCGGTGTTTGTTTATTCGAACGAAGATGAAGATGTATTGAAGCGGTTGAAGTCCGCTGGCGTTGCGTTGTATCAATCCATGGGCGTGTTTGTCGGCAAGGCTGATTATCAACAGCATCCCGAGTGGCGGCCGGTTGTCGCGTCGGGCGAAGCGATGAAGCCGGACGAGTGGTACTATCCGTTGTCGCCAAACCATCCTGCGCTGCGCAAGCAACGATTAGAGCGCTTGAAAGAGCGCTTGCAAAATCCCTACATTGACGGCGTCTGGTTGGATTTTATCCGTTATCCATTGCGTTGGGAAAACGGGGCGCCCCGGTTTGAGCAAGCATGTTTTAGCCAGATGAGTTTGGATGCGTTCCAGGCGTTTTCCGGCCTCCGGGCGCTAGGCGAAACAACCAGTGAAATAGCGCAGTGGATCATAAACAGCCATCTGGATGATTGGACGGCGTTCAAGATTGAATCGATCCGAAGTTGGGTGGAAGACGCCGCTAGCCTTCGCGACGGGTTGCGTCCAGACGCGCGGCTTGGCTTCTTCGGCGTCCCCTGGGCGCCCGATGAATATGACAATGCGCTGCATCGCATCGTCGGGCAGGACTATGCCGCCTTAGCCAATCACGCCGACATTATTTCGCCGATGATTTACCATCGCATGATCGGGCGCCCGGTTGAGCGCGTACGGGAATTAACGCTTGCGTTAAAGCAATCGACACAAAAGCCGGTTTGGCCGGTGCTGCAAACGATGAACTTGCCGGACGAATTGCCGAAAGAAGAATTCCTGCGCTCCATTGATCTGGCTGCAAGCGCGTCACAACAGGGATTGATCTTGTTCGCGGCAAACCATATCGAAAATGAAAAACGCTGGTCGCAACTAAAAGCGTCTATCAAAAAATATGTGCATAAAGCGCGCCCGTAGTGCTCCGCGATAGATACCGTTACGGAAACGCACAGTATTCTGGCAACCACTATAAAAGCGGCGTTAAGCATAGCTGTCCTCCCGCCGAAACTAATAAAAACTGGTTCATCCGGTAAGTGAGTACTTACATTTACGGAAGAACCATAATTTTTATTCAGAAACAGGCTCCGGCATTTCACAAATTGACAAACCAATCAGGCATGGGTGGAACTCTGGGAGCGCCTGTGCATAAGGGCTTGAAAGCCCGCACTGAAGCGAGCAGAGCTGTACCCATGCCTGATACAGCGAAAGATCAAAAATTTACGAAAAAGCGTCAAAAAAACGCAACCCAATTTGTGATAAAGTATCCAAATACCGGAAGAACCGAAAAACTCTGAATGATTGAATGATCTTATGCCGGTTGTGAACCCGTTTCCTAGTGAAGAGAGCGCTGACTGGAGCGAACGCTTTTTTAATCATCCCGATTATCTTGACATCTACAGCGAGATGACGGGGCCGTCGCGCACTAAAACCGAGTTGGCGTTTTGCCGCTCGGTTTTGACATGGAAAATTGGCGACGCTATTTTAGATGCGCCCTGCGGCGCGGGGCGGCACACAACGCCTCTCGCTCACAAAGGGCACGACGTGACCGGTCTTGATTTGTCTGGCTTTTTATTAAGAGAAGCCAAGCAGACCGCGCTTAAAGGATTTTGGAACCGCAACCAGCCGCGCTTTGTGCAAGGCGTGATGCAACAACTGCCCTTCGGCGACAACCAATTTGATCACGTCATCAATCTGTTTAGCAGTTTTGGGTATCTGGATACCGAAGCCGAAAATTTCCTGGTGATGCAAGAATACGCCCGGGTATTGCGCCCTGGCGGCAAACTGCTCATTGACGTGATGAACCGTCACTTTATTGTGCCCCGGCTCAATGAGGAATTTGAATCCGTCCACGCCAATGGATTGTTTGTTCGAGAAGAACGCGCTGTCATCAACGATGGCCGCCGGATGCACAACGCCATCACCGTCACCGACGATCAAGGCAACCGGCGCTGCTATTTATACCGTCCCTGGCTGTATAATGGGGCTGAACTCTCCGCCCACGCAACCAACGCCGGGCTGATTGTTGAGTCGGTCTATGGAGACTTCAAAGGGCGGCTCTACAAAAGACAGAGCGAGCGCGCCATTCTGGTTGCGGTCAAGCCATTGCCGCATGTTGGCGAATAACAAAGAAACGGTTCCACATGACATCTTCTCCACACGCCTGTTTGGCAGGGCCAGGATGGGGCCTTGGCCATCTGGGCGCACAGGTCGCTGGCTTTGACGCGATCATTCGAGCCGAAAACCCCGGGCAGGTTGAACAGGCGTTGCGCGAACTCGCTGACTATTTGCGGCAGGGGAAGATTGCCGTCGGTTTCATTGCGTATGAAGCGGCGGCGGCGTTTGGGTTGTCCGTCAATACAACCGGCCCATCACAGCCGCTCGTCTGGTTTGGGATAGCATCGCCAAAAGCGCTTCAACCGTTTGACGAATGGCCTGAGAGTTCAGCTGCGCCCAGTGCGTGTGATTTGGCTGGTCTCGACGCGCGCGATTATCCAACTTCGATTCAACGCATCAAAGACTACATTGCCGCAGGCGATTCCTACCAGGTAAACTTTACCGTGCGAGCGGACGCGTCTGTCTCCGGGCCGCCGCTTGCGTTATTTCGCCGCTTGTATGAGTCGCAGCCGTGTCCGTATGCGGCGTTCATCGAAACGGGCGAACAAACCGTTCTTTCATTGTCTCCTGAATTATTTCTGCAACGAAAAGGCGATCAGTTGCTCAGCCGCCCCATGAAGGGGACCATGGCGCGCGGGCGTTTTTATGAAGAAGACCAAGCGTTGCGGCGCCGCCTGCAAGAGAGTGAAAAAGAACGCGCCGAGAATATTATGATCGTTGATATGATGCGCAATGATCTGGGGCGCATTTGTAAATTCGGGAGCGTGTTAACCCGCAACGTATACCAAACCGAACCCTACCGCACCCTATGGCAGATGACGGGCGAAGTCGCCGGAACGCTGCGAGACAATGCAACGCTAGGCGATATCATCGCTGCTACTTTTCCCGCAGCGTCAATCACTGGAGCGCCCAAACGACGCACCATGCAAATCATTCAAGAATTAGAGCCGCAGCCGCGCGGCGTCTATTGCGGCGCGGTCGGGCTGTTCAATAGCGAGCGGGACTTCACGTTGAATGTCGCGATACGGACGCTGTCAGGAATCCATCAAAAATTTGTGCTCGGGCTTGGCGGCGGCATTGTGTGGGATTCCGACGTAAAGGCCGAACGCAACGAATTGGATGTAAAAGCCAAGTTCATTTCATCACGTTTTCCCGCGTTCGAGTTACTGGAAACCCTGCGTTACTCATCAGAAAACGGGTTTGCATTTTTGAACGAACACTTCGAACGGTTAGAAAAGTCCGCTGCGTATTGGCAGCTCCCGTTTCATCGGGCGAAAATCGAGGCGCAGCTGCATGAATATACTAAACAAATCAAACACGACCTCACCGCTGTTCGCTTGACCCTCAATCAAGCGGGAAGCGCGGCGATCTCACATCGCGATGTGACCCATGTTTCCGACGAGGTTGTTGTCCGGTTCTCCAATCAAGCCATTGATTCGAGCGATTGCTTTTATTTTCATAAAACAACCCATCGGCCTCTCTATAATCAAGAGAGGCAAAAAGCGCTGGACGACGGCTTGTTTGAGATTCTCTTTGTGAACGAACGAGGTTGCGTAACCGAAGGCGCCATCACCAACCTGTTTTATCGAATGGGAGAGCAGTGGTTTACGCCGCCGATTGAAGACGGTTTGCTGCCGGGGATATGGCGCGCACATTTTTTGAATGAAACCCATGCGCTAGAGCGTAGTATTCAGAGAGGCGACTTAACATGTTGCGACGAGATACGGCTCGGCAATTCGGTATTCGGCGATGTGAGAGTCAATTTAGTGCAAGAGTGAAACAAGCGAGTCTTTTTATATAAAAGTATCTATCAAGTGAATAAAAATGAAAAAAAAGACGACAAATCCACATAAGAAAATTCGGCATACCTGGGAGCGGTCTCCCATCGAAAAACCCCATTCGACCAAAAAAGGGAAGAAGGGCTATAACCGCAAACAATCCAAGGACGAAGCGAAGAAACTCGTTGATGACTCAAAAGGCGGCGAGTAAACTTCCGTTACTTTTACGCTATATGATAAATTTTAGATATCATGAGTTTTTAGTGTTATTATGGTGCAAATATATAAATAACTGTCAGGATTCTTTACTTAAAATTAACAATTTTTCTCAAGTAAATGTTGTCAAAGATTGAAAAAGTGTTACCATTGTCTAGCCCCTATTTTTTGTACCAGTTGAAGTGAGAGTATTTTGTTGTTTGGATTTCGGAACGTGGAGGTCGGACGAAGTCCGGGCGGAACGTTCCGAAATCGCGGCGAATTCGTTCGGCGTCAAA
>JAVCCE010000028.1 GCA_030765645.1 Candidatus Hinthialibacter antarcticus
GCTGATATTTTTGATTTCGTTGCATCAAGGTCTGCCCTCACTTCGCGACGCCTTGGCTTACCACCCCTTAAGTCAATGACATTGGCACTGAAGCGAGCAGAGTTGTACCCATGCCTGATACAGCGAAAGATCAAAAAAACCTTCAAACGGTGCTTTGTGTATAAGATTTTCTTGACGTGGTGCATGACGATGTGAGAATATATGATATAAGCATTGCACAGAGTCATTTCTCAACTCGATCGTAAAATCGAGAGCGCTCAACAGAGACGTGCAATAGTGAATCAAAATCTTTACAACAAAAGGCAACGCATCATGGACTTCTTCCCGCGGACTCTTTCGATTCTCCTATTGGCCTGCATCAAGTTTTCCTTGTGCGTATTCGCATCGGCGAGCAGCCCCTATCACCCGACTATCTCATCCTCATCTGTGCACTCGGACGAATATCAAGTTCACAAGGCAATTGACGGCGACGAATCAACGCGATGGGCGAGCGCGCCAAGAGGCAACGCCAACCTCACAATCGATTTTGGCCAGAGCGTTTCGTTTGAACAGATGACAATCTTCTGGGAAGCAGCATTTTCATCTTCGTATGAAATCCAAGTTTCAGATGACGGCCAAAGCTGGACAACAATCTTCAGGCAAACGGACGGCAAGGGCGGAGTCGAAGAAATTGAGGCGCTCAACGGAGTGGGCCAATTTGTAAGATTCAATTGCCTCGCCTCAAAACAGTATCCACTTATATCCATTTGGGAAATTGATTTTCACAACCCCAAAATTGAGGCCATACTGCAATCCATCTGCGACCGCGCCACGCAACCAGACGGCCCGCCGCTGTCACGAAAAGACGCCATTGAGGATTTGCTCGATCATGGCGTGAAAGAGATCGTCTTCTCCACTCGCGCAGACGGTAACGATGGTCACTGGTACGCCAACATCGGCTACTGGGCCTATGACGAAAACGACATGCTATATGGAAAGGGCGGACGGCTTTGTAAACTCAATATTGAAACCGGCAAGATGGATGTTTTAATGGACGACCCGGAAGGTACGGTACGCGACCCGGTCGTCCATTATGACGGCGAGAAGGTTCTTTTCTCATGGCGTAAGTCGGGTTCTAAAATTTTTCATCTCTATGAGTGCAACCTGGACGGCGGAGACATTACCCAACTCACCGATGGAGAGTATGACGACTTCGAACCATGTTACCTGCCTGATGGTGGAATTGTGTTTGTTTCCTGCCGCGGAAAGCGCTGGGTCAATTGCTGGCTGACTCAGGTCGCAATTCTCTATCGATGCGACGGCGACGGCGGCAACGTCCAACAACTTTCCGCGAACATCGAGCACGACAATACCCCGTGGGTCCTGCCCGATGGGCGCATCTTGTATCAACGCTGGGAATACATCGACCGCTCGCAAGTCGACTTTCACCATCTGTGGACAATGAACCCGGATGGAACCAACCAGATGGTCTATTTTGGCAACATGCACCCCAGCAGCCTTTATATCGACGCGAAGCCCATCCCAAACACCAGAGATGTTATGCTCATTAATTCGCCAGGGCATGGCAGTCGCGAACACAGCGGACACGTGGCGATTGTGAATAGCCAGTTCGGACCAGACCATAAAGATTCGCTAACAAACATCTCAGACAAGCCTGAGTACCGCGACCCCTGGCCGCTGTCGCGAGAACTCTACCTCGTTGCTCGCGGTCGAAGCATTCAGGTGATGAATGAGCATGGCAATGCTTCAACCATTTATACAGTACCGAAGTCATTTGGGGCGAAAGTAAACATTCAAGAGCCGCGCCCTGTGATTGAACGTGAGCGAGAAAAGTTGATTGCTTCACGAACGGATGCGTCACAGCCAACAGGCAAACTGATTCTTCAAGACGTAACCATTGGTCGTAGCATGAAGGGCGTCAGGCAAGGCGAGATACAAAAACTACTGGTGATCGAGTCGCTGCCGAAGCCAATTAACTTTACCGGGGGCATGGACCCGCTCACCTATGGCGGCAGTTTTACGCTGGAACGCGTTATGGGAACGGTTCCCGTTGAAGCAGACGGCTCCGCGTATCTGCAACTTCCCGCCAAGCGCTCGTTTTTCTTTATTGCGCTTGATGAGAATAACAATTCCGTCAAACGCATGCAGAGTTTTCTCACAGTGATGCCGGGCGAAACCCAAAGTTGTACGGGGTGCCACGAAAACCGAAACTCCATCCCGGACTATACGGGTCGACAAGCGACGCTGATGGCGCTTCAACGTCCAGCGAGCCCGATTCAGCCGATTGAAGGTCTGCCGGATGTGTATGACTTCCCGCGAGATATCCAGCCGATACTAAATAAACATTGCGTCAGTTGTCATAACCAAATTGACCGAAAAGGCGGCGTGGTGTTGACCGGCGACCGCGGCCCGATGTTCTCACACAGTTACGTCAGCCTGACATTAAAGCGCCAAGTTGCTGACGGGAGAAATATTCCAAAAGGCAATTATTCGCCGCGAACCCTGGGCGCCTCCGCCAGCCCGTTAATGAAAAAACTCAACGGCGGCCATCATGACGTGAAGGCCTCAGAGCACGAACGAGACGTTGTGAGGTATTGGATCGAAACCGGCGGCTGCTACCCCGGCACCTACGCCGCGCTGGGCCACGGCGCCATTGGCGGCTACCAACAAAACGAACAGATCAATATGGATGCAGACTGGCCGACAGGCGAAGCGTTTCAGCGTGTCGTACAAAACCAGTGCTTTGAATGCCACGAAAACCAACTCGGCTTGCCAACGCCATTGTCAATATCAGACGAGATCGGAATTTCATTCTGGCGATTTGACATTGATGATGAAAAATTTAAATTCTCGCGACACTTGATGTTTAACTTGACCAAGCCAGAACGCTCGTTGTTCTTGTTGGCCCCGCTCGACAAACAAGCAGGCGGGTTGGGCTTGTGCAGCGAAACGGTTTTCGAAAGCCAAGACGATAACGACTATCAGGTTTTGTTAAACCACATTTCAGCGGGCAAAGATTTTCTTGAGAACGATCTCACGCGATTTGACATGGCCCATTTTAAACCGCGTAAAGAGTATTTTCGCGAGATGATTAAATACGGCGTCTTACCGGCGTCGTTTGACCCAGCCAGCGATCCCTATGACGTTTATCAAATCGACCGCGCCTATTGGCAATCGCTGTGGCATCAACCTGTGAACTAAAAGCCGTCTTCAAAATAATGAAACGAGCCGTGTTACACACATGCCGCACACAGTAAAGTTTTAGATAGATTTCAAATACATCCTGAAGGATACAACCTTGAACTACGCGCCCCCGTTATCTCGCTTACTTATCAAATGCCTGGCTAGTGTTCTTGTTCTCACAATGCTTGCGCCAAGTTCGCATTCGGTTACGTCGCTTGAATCAATAGTCGCGACTGATGACGGATTATTGATCGTCGCTGATAAAACCGAAAAAAAACTCGTCATCATTTCTATTCATCAAGATGAAGTTCGAACAACCGTATTGCCCCTCTCAGGCGAACCGACCGGCTTGGCGCTTTCTAATGACCAGTCAATGGTGTATGTAACCTGCAACGACTCGACCAATACGGTCTATCAATACAACATAAAAAACGAGAAATGCGACATCGTCTTCTTCGCTGACAATGGCGCCTGCAGCCCGGTGGTTAATTCCAAGAATGACCGACTGTATGTTTTAAACCGGTTTGGCAACTCATTGTCAGTCTGTGACCTGAAGCAAAACCAGAAAATCGCGTCGCTTGCGCTCAGCCGCGAACCGATTGCTTCAGCGTTGACGCGAGACGAGATGTTTTTATTTGTCGCCAGCCACTTGCCGGCTGGCCCGGCGATATCAGACCATGTAGCAGCGGTTGTTCAGGTTGTGAATACGCGCGGGCTTCATCTGGTCAAAGATATTGTCTTGCCGAATGGCAGCACATGCGTCAAAGATATTTGTCTTTCACCTGACGGCGCTTATATCGTTGTCTCGCATATTTTGGCCCACTATCAATTGCCGACCACTCAACTCGAACGCGGGTGGATCGTCAACAATGTTCTCACCATCATTGATGTTAAAAAACAAGCCATACACGAAACCGTAATTCTAGACAATCTTGACCTGGGCGCTGCGAACCCGTGGGGAATTGAATTTTCAGACAGTGGTCATTTATTGGTCGCTCATTCGGGAACCAATGAGATAAGCGTGATTGATTACGCCGAGATGATGAGTGAAATTGAGAAACGCCGTCAAAGGACGATCAAACCTTACGGGCATCAAAATGATTCAGATTCAGAAATTGGCGATACGGTACCCGTTCCATTTGATATGACGTTTTTGAGCGGGATGCGCAAGCGACTCAAAATCAGTGGCATCGGCCCTCGCCAGATCGCAACCGTTGGGCAAAACGCATACATCACAAATTATTTTTCAAACAATATAGCGGTCTTAACCATGACGGAAAAAGACGTCAAAGAGACCCTCGTAGTAGGGGTTGGAGCGGTTGCGGCTGTAGACGAAATGGACGACGTTCGCCGCGGTGAGATGATCTTTCACGACGCCGCCCGCTGTTTTCAAGGCTGGCAGAGCTGCGCGACCTGTCACCCCGACGCACGAGTTGATGGCCTCAATTGGGACCTTCTAAACGACGGCGTTGGCAATCCAAAAAACACCAAAAGTATGCTTCTTGCTCACAAGACTCCGCCCGCGATGAGTTTAGGCATCCGGGCGAGCGCTGAAGTGGCCGTTCGGGCCGGATTCAAACATATTCTGTTCTCAGTGGTCAGTGAAGAAGACGCCAACTGCGTTGACATGTATTTGAGATCACTCCAGCCGTTGCAAAACAAACAAACAGATAAACAGGCGTCGATTCAGAATGGAAAGCGCATTTTTCATAGCAACAAGGCGTCATGCGTGAACTGCCATAATGGCAACCTGTTTACAGATTTGAACCAATACGACGTTGGAACTCAAAGCCCGTATGACGACCAGGCGGTCTTTGATAACCCTTCACTGATCGAACTATGGCGAACCGCTCCATACCTGCATGATGGACGGGCCGCGACAATGAAAGATGTTTTAACAACCTTCAATCCTATCGACAAGCATGGGGCTACATCCCATCTTAGTGAACAAGAAATAGCCGATCTGGAGGCATACTTGCTCTCGCTTTGAATTTGGCTCTAGCATCCCAAGATTCAGCGACCGTTTGAGTATTCGGTGTTGTTAAAGTATCTAAAAAAAAGTTCATCCGGTAAGTGAGTACCTGGACTGTTAGATGCCTTAATTTTGATTACGGAAACGTATTCCGTCCTATCAAAAATTGACAAACCAAATCAGGCATGGGTGCAACTCTGAGAGCGCCTGTGCATAAGGGCCTGAAAGTCCGCACTGAAGCGAGCAGAGATGTACCCATGCCACATGCAGCGAAATCTCAATTCAATTTATAAAAAAGTATCCAATTTACGGAAGAACCTAAAAAATGATGTCTCGATGATCAATTTCTATCGCTGATCCGCTACAGCGAATCGGTGTGCGCCTGACGAATAGAGGGTTTGTCAAAAATATGTGCGTAAAGCGCGCCCGTAGGGCTCAGCGATAGATACAGATACGGAAACTCAATCCGCACAGTATTCTGCCAACCACTATAAAATTCCACAACCGCTCTAATCAAATGCCGATCCGGTGTGATAGAATCTCACTGCGTCATGAACCTTCCGGCGGGCCTGGATGATGATTCCAGTTAACGCTTGAAGCATTCATGAATCGAGTAGCAAGTCCAATATCAACCGGGAAAATCATGATGAAAAACCCTATCGTAATGTGTCTGGTCGTTCTTACGGCTCTGTTTTCTGCATCCCATACCAATGCGGAAAACAAAAATCCAAACACCAACTGGCTCATGGAAGCGAAATACGGCGCGTTTATGCACTTCCTTCCATCCAGCGACAATGACTTGAAGCGGGTTGACCAATTTGACGTCGATGCGCTCGCAGAGCAGTTAGAGGATATGGGCGCCCGGTACTTGGTGCTCACGCTCGGCCAGAACTCGGGCTATTTTAATTCTCCCAACGCCGCTTATGAGAAAAAGACCGGATACGCGCCGGGAGAGCGATGTTCACTACGCGATTTGCCGATGGATTTGCACGAAGCGTTGCAGCCCAAAGGCATCCAGTTGATGCTGTATCTTCCCTGCCAGACGCCCAATCGGGACCGGCAAGCCCAAAAAGCGTTTGGATTGCCGGAAGGCGCGAAAGACCAGCCCGTCAACGCAGCGTTCGCCCATCAATGGGCGAATATCATTCAGGAATGGTCTGACCGTTATGGCGACAAAGTAGTCGGCTGGTGGTTTGACGGCGGATACGACCATATCCAATTTAATAATGAAATCGCTGAAATCTACGCCCAAGCGGTCAAACATGGAAACCCAAACGCCATCGTGACCTTCAACCCCGGCGTAAAGATTGTTCGGCATACGAAGGCAGAAGATTACACAGCAGGCGAGTTGAACGACCCTCTAGTCGTCGTCCCTGCCAGCCGCTGGTTAGACGGCTCACAGTGGCACGCCCTCACCTACCTTGGTTCGGCTTGGGGAAAAGACGACACGCGATATACGAATGAACAATGGGCCAAATGGGCGCAGGCGGTTGTTGCAAACCAAGGCGCATTCACGCTGGATATGGGGCCGAATTATGATCCGCAAGCAGGGCCGGTCGGCGCTTTCACGGATGCGCAAGTCAATCAGGTCAAAGCCATCAAAGCGGCATTAGCGCAAACGTCATCTTATCCGAAGCGGTTGAAACGCGCCGATAGTTTTTTGGGGATCCATTTTGATTTCCACGCGGGAGTAGACTGCACCGAGATCGGAAAAAACACCACCCGCGAGATGATTGAAAACATCATTGACCAAGTACATCCCGACTATATCCAAATAGATTGTAAGGGACACCCGGGGCTTTCCAGTTACCCGACTCAAGTCGGCAATCAAGCGCCGGGGTTTGTCGGCGATCCGCTGCGGCTATGGCGCGAAGTAACCGCCGAGCATGGCGTTGGGCTGTATATGCACTATTCCGGCGTGTGGGATTCTGAAGCCATTCGCAAACACCCCGAGTGGGCGGTGATCAACGCCAACGGAACGCCGAATGAAAATGCCACGTCATTTTTCAGCGCGTACGCCGATGAGCTGCTGGTCCCGCAGTTGCGCGAATTATCGGGCGATTATGGGGTCGATGGCGTCTGGGTGGATGGAGAGTGTTGGGCGTCGCAGCCTGATTATGGCGAAGCGGCGTTGAAAGCCTTTCGCGAAACCACCGGAATACAAACCGTTCCCCGCAGCCCCAGCGACCCGAACTGGTATGAGTTTCTTCAATTCAACCGTGAATGCTACCGCGACTATATGCGAAAATATATCGCCGCCGTCAAACAAACCCATCCTGAAATGCAAATTTGCAGCAACTGGGCGTTCACCGATCACATGCCCGAAGAAGTCTGTGCGCCCGTCGATTGGATTTCAGGCGACTTGTCTCCACAAGACAGCGTCAACGCCGCCCGCCTTTCGGCGCGATTTCTGACGCGACAGGGAAAACCCTGGGATTTAATGGCCTGGAGTTTCACCATTCGGGGCGAGAAACGAAACGGATCAAACCAAAAATCCGCCGTGCAATTAAAGCGTGAAGCCGCGTCGATTATTTCCCTGGGAGGCGGGTTCCAACCCTATTACCAACAGAACCGCGACGGCTCCATCCGTCAGGACTTCGTACCGACGATTGCACAAGTCGCAAAATTCTGCCGCGAACGACAAGCCGTCTGCCACGGGGCGGTCCCCATACCCCAAGCGGCTTTGCTCTATTCGTCCGCATCGCATTACCGTGAAATCAACGGCCTCTTCAACCGCGATTTATCCAGATTACGCGGAACCTTACAAGCACTGCTTGAGGGACAACAGTCGGTGGAAATTCTCGGCGAACACAACCTATCGGGACGGATGAACGAATATCCTCTCATTGTCATTCCTGAACTGAGTTACCTGGAACCGGCATTCAAACAAGAACTCATCGCCTATGCAAAGAATGGCGGCAATCTATTACTGATCGGCCCGGTAACGGCATCGCTGTTTCAGGATGAACTCGGCGCGGTCATTGCGAATGACGCGACTGCACAACCCCGCTATTTGTCTCACGGCGGGGCCATCGCCGCTGTGCGGGGCGACGTCAAAGAGATTACGCTCAGCGCCATCGCCAAACCATTTGGCAAACTTCTGGCGTCGTCAGATGCGAATTCAAACAGCCAGGCGGCGGCGTCCATCACAACGACAGGCAAAGGCCGCATCGCGGCGACCTATTTTCCATTCAGCCGCTGGTATATGGACGAAAGCCCAACCATCGCCCGCGCATTTTTGAACGATCTGGCGCGCCAACTGTTTCCATCTCCGCTGGTTGAAGTGAGCGGCTCTCCTCATGTGGATGTTTCCGTCAACCGGATCGACAGCCGTATGGCGATCAACCTGGTCAATACCAGCGGGCCTCATGCAGACCAGGAAAAACCTTTACATGATTCCATCACCCCGATCGGGCCGCTGCAGATCAAAATTCGTGCAGAAAAAAAACCCGCGAAAATCACCGTGGAACCGGGCGGCAAGGCGCTTGCCTTTGAATACCAAAACGGCGAAGCGCTTGTGACATTGCCCGAACTCGAAATTCATAGCGTGATTATCGTTGAGTAATCAGTAAATGATAAAGTTGAAGCGCATCTTAAATACAACGCGCGACCAATAAACCAGCATCAGTTTCTGGTTCGTTGGCCGCGCAGGTAATACAAAATCTCTTTGTGAATCAATCGCGTCCCGGTTCAGACAAAACTAGCCGTTCATCGTCCAGCCTTCGCGATAAGATTTTGTTAGATACTGATTGGCGCTTGCAACATTCGTCACGACGCCTTTTTTCGCGTCATATTTCAATTCTTCTTTAGCGCGAAACGCAGCAAGACCAAGGCACATGGTCTCAATCATGTTGGCGCTGTATTCAAAGTTACAAGCCGTATCAGCGGGCTTGCCGTTCTTGCAGGCTTCGATCCATTGGTTCTGGAAATGCCCCACATCCGGCAGCGACTCATCTGCAGAGCGCGGTTTAAAGTGGGACATGTTGTTGATATCGCCATTCGGGATAATCAGGTGGCTTCTAAAGTCTGAAATGAGAACGCCCTTATCGCCTTTGAACATCGCCCCATGACCAATCTTATTTAAATCAACCCACCCCGAAGGCGACTTCGGCATCGCGCCGCCCTGATACCAGGTCATGTTAATTTTGTCCCGCCATTGATTCGCCGGAAAAACAAATTCGCTGGTCAATTCAACTGGCGTTACTTCGGGATTAAACGCTTCGGGCGAGTGCGCTTTCACGCTCGTCGGCAATTCTGCATCGAGGACATTCCACAACAAATCCATGGTATGGCTGCCCATGTCGCCCATCTGACCGACGCCGAAATCCCAAAACATATTCCATTGCAAGCAACCGGCGCCGGGATTCGCGGTGACGTATTTTGAGTTGTAGGGATGATAGGGCGCGGGCCCGAGCCACAGGTCCCAATTAATATTCGAGGGAACCGGTTTTTCTTCCGGCCAATAACCGTCGCGGCGAATCTGGCGGTTGCCCCAGGCGCAGGCGTCTTGTAATTCGCCAATCGCGCCGTCATGGATTGATTCGCGAATGCGGTTGAAATTGGTGTATGCGTGACGTTGCATCCCCACCTGGGTCGCGAGTTTGTTCTTGCGCTTCAAGTAATTTTCGCGAACGGTGCGGGCTTCGTTGACGGTTATGGCAAGAGGCTTTTCCATATAGACATGGTAGTTGCGGTTCAATGCCCAGTTGGCAATAAAAGAGTGCGTAAAATCGGTCGTGCAACACAACACCGCGTCGATACCGGGATGGTCAAGGCACTTACGCCAATCCTCATAGACTTTCGCTTTGGGGAACTCCTTAAGCGCATGAGTGATGTTGTCTTTTTTTACGTCACATATAGCAACCACATTCTGTGATTGGAGGGTTGCATAGTGCGCTCTTGCGCGGCCATAAGCGGCAATCAAAGCAATATTGAGCCGGTCATTGGCGCCGAAAACTTTTCCACTGTTGAGTACCATCAATCCGCCGCCTGCGAGGAGGCTCTTCTTGATGAAATTACGACGGGGCGTTGTTGTAGACGTCATCATCATTCTCCTTATGTTTAGTCAATTTCTTTGATCTGTATATTTTTCAAGCGAATGGGTAAGCCTTCACTCTGAAACCCGATATACCCTTTTGACAACGGAACGCCGCTGCCTTTGTTTTGCAGTTCACCATTCACTTTCAGTTCAATGGTATCGTCTTTGCAAATAATCTCATACTGATTCCACCCGCCGGACGCCTTCTCATTCGACTCGTTCATGCGCGGCGCATAGCGGCTCCGTTTATTTTCATGCGTATTGAATTCCAGGTGCGACGCCATGCCGATCAAGTCGCCGGCGCGGTCATTCATCAGCTGCGCCTCCATTGAAACGGGCCAAACTTTTTCGCCATCAGTCATGTGCAACAAGACGCCGCTGTTGCCCGGCTCTTTCGGCCATTGCCAGTCGAAGGTCAATATGTAATTGCTGAATTCTTTATCCGTCCGCAAAAAACCTTGCGGGACTCCCGTACAGTAGATCGCCCCATCTTTAGCTAACCAGGTTTCTTTGGGGTCCGCATTCGGGTCTTCCGACCACATCGTCCAACCGTCAAAGTTTTCTCCGTTAAATAACGAGACCGGCTCTGCTTTATAATCGCCTTCGATTGAGACGCTGCCAAACGGCAGACATTGCTCGAGCGCATTCTTCGCGCTCCAGGGCAGTTCCCCGCCCTCCATCAGAGTTGCTTGCGAATTGCCGACTCCGAGTTTTTTTGCGAGATCGCTGCCAGATTCATATTGGGCGAATAAGACTTCGCCGTAAAAGAAACGATCCCTGAGGAGGCGCCCGTTCATAATAGACAACATCGGGTTGCCGCCGTATTCATTGATGATCGTCACAATCATGATTTTTTTAGAAAAAAGGCCCATGAATTCATGATCGGAATTTTCAGAATAAAACACATGCTTGATAGATGAAGTTCCGTCTTCGTTGCTGGTGCTCCCTTTTACATTCCCGTCTTCATCAATCGACAATTCAATATCAAATAAGACCTCATTGGTCCCGTCTTGACCGAGAAGCGACGCGCTGCCTTTTCCTTCCCAGGTAAACGGCGGCTGCACATCCTGAGCGAGGCATGGCGCCCCCAACATTACAGCAGCGGCAAAAGAAAGAAGTAGAAGTTTGGTCCAATGTTGCATTGTCTTGTTCTCCTTTGAAAATAGAATGCGTATTTTTATTGCATGGCCTATTGAACTCAAATATGGTTCATCCGGTAAGTGAGTACCTACCTTGATGGATGGCCATTTTTTGGATTCAGAAACGGGCTCCGGCATTTCACAAATTGACAAACCAATCAGGTATGGGTGCAACTCTGGGAGCGCCTGTGCATAAGGGCTTGAAGGCCCGCACTGAAGCAAGCAGAGTTGTACCCATGCCTGATACAGCGAAAGATCAAGAATTCACGAAAAAGCGTCAAAAAACGCAATTCAATTTGTGATAAAGTACCCAAATACCGGAAGAACCTAAAATATTTAGTACATCATCCAATGTTTTAATCGAGTTTGGATCGGCCCCTGCGACCCGATAAAACCGCCGTCGCTCGCCGCCGCCAACGCGGGCGAACCTTCCTGCAATTGAAATCCCGCGCGGCTAAACAACGCAGCATCCGTTTGGGGGTTCGCATAGAGCGGATCAAACGAGGCTTCATGATCGACCGTAACATTGATGTACGATTCGAAGTCAGTCAACACATTACAATACGACGCAATGGCGGCATCCTCTTCATAGTCGTTGGGGTCGTCGATCGTACCGTTAAGAATTCCAGCAACGCCTATTACATTGGTGTTGCTTACGGTGAGTTTTCTGTCGAGCGCGATTGACGCTTCGAGGCGTAATTCAAACAGCTCCGGCGTCTCCACCAGATTCTGGTAGAAATCGCAATGATCAACCGTGATGATGGCTTCTTCCGCGTCAGCCGCCGCATATAGCCCTTCACGGAAACATCCAGCGACAATGCAATGAGTCATCGAGACGCGCCCGCCAATGACACGTACGCCAATGTTTTCCGAGCCAACAATCGCCGTCTGGTCGAAGTCCGCCAGAATTGGTAGTTCGCCCGAATCTTGCTTATCAACATTCACAGAACCACGGTTTCCCAAAAGCGTGCAATTGCGAAATACAATCTTTCCGCCGCCCAGCGTCGCGGCGTTTTCGCAATTGATGATTTGCGTATTTTCGATCAAATGCCCGTCGCCAATTGCGGAACGGCTAGGCTCGTCCGGGTTTGGCTGTGACGCGCAATCCATCTCGATTCCATTGCCATTACAATTTTGGATGGTGCATCCACGAATGGTGACGGAAGGGTCGGTCGGTTCGCCCGCAGTCCCTTTTAATATTTGAATACCGTAATGGCATTGCTCAATCAGGCAGTCTTCAATGACGATTCCAGCGGAGGGGATCGTTTGCCCCGACACAAGGACGCCAAAGTTAAATCCCGAATAGGCCGTCCCCGGGCCGCCCGCGCCACGGATGGTGCAGTTCCGCAAGACGACGTCATTACAATCCATCAACGCGATGGCGGCGGAAATGGTCAGGACGTTAATATCGGTTGTCGGATTTTCAAACGTCATGCCCTCAATCACGACTCCAACGCAGCCCGCAAAAAAAGCGCCGAGCAAATCCGCGCCGGGTGCGCCGATCGCTCCCAGGCGTTCCGCCGAGTTGACGGCGCGCAGCGTGGGCGATTGCCCTTCAGCCGCTTTGAGCGTAAATTGAGCGGCGAAACCCGCCAGCGGCCCCGCAGCCAGGTCTTCATCATAAACAGCGCTATCAAGGACAAGAATATCATCCCCTTCCGCTGCCATCGCGACCGCGTTTTGAATCGTGTTTACATCGCCGGAACCATCCTGCGCAACGGTGATCGTGGCCGTGAAACCCGGCAAACATGTGATAGATAGAATCAGAAACACAAAAAGTAAGAGTCTCATCTCATTTCTCCCCAGAAATCAAGAATGGATCCTGCCGTACGTCACCGCCATCATATCAAAAAGAGAACGAAATGAATATCACTAAATGCGATGAATCATTGTGAAGTTATTTCGCCAATTTCTACACAATGGAAAAGAATGCGTGTTTTCAATCGAAATATGTTTACACGCATTTGAAAAAAAATACGGTTCATCCGGGAAGTGAGTAATTACATTGATGGGTAGCCATGACTTAGGTTCCGAAAACGTATTCCGGCGTATCAAAAATTGACAAACCAATCAGGCATGGGTGCAACTCTGGGAGCGCCTGTGCATAAGGGCATGAAAGCCCGCACTGAAGCCAATGTCATTGACTTTAGACTTTTAGCCCCCCTTTTTAAGGGGGGACGGCGCTGAAAGCGCCAGGGGGATTTCAAAACAGCACAAATAAAGCGATACATTCAAACAATATTTCAAGGGCTGGCTTCATTTTATTCAGCCTTGCCCTTGCCACC
>JAVCCE010000029.1 GCA_030765645.1 Candidatus Hinthialibacter antarcticus
ATGGACGAAGCCATAAAGAGGAGCCCGACGGCGATTTGCCAGATCGAGATATTGGGACAGAGTTTTACGTTATAAAGCGCGTAGAGTTCAACGCGGCCTACGAGAAAAAATACAAATACAGCCACAGCGGTGAACCAGTCGCCGTATTGCCATAAAATACCGGTGAGAAAGACCGGCACAAATGATAAGCCTGTGAGAATGCGTCTAAGAGCCATAAGCAGCTACCGCAACCGTTACGCGGGACATGATTGAGTGAAATTACTTTGCTTACAGCGCTCCGTCAATATCAACGCCGCCAAATCGGCGCTGACGCCCCTGAAACTCTTTGAGAGACTCAAAGAGGCTCTTAGGGCCAAAATCGGGCCACAGCGTCTGTGTGATCCAGATTTCCGCATAAGCAATTTGCCACAATAAAAAATTCGACACTCGCATTTCGCCGCTGGTACGAATCAAAAGGTCCGGGTCCGGCGTGCCTGCGGTGTTCAATTCATTTGAAAATTGTTCGGGCGTGATGTCATCAATGTTCAACACGCCGTCTTTAACTTTTTGGGCGGTGGCTTTGACCGCATCCACGATCTCCAGCCGCCCGCCGTACGAAAGCGCCAGCGTCAGGCGCATCTTGGAGCCGCCCGCCGTTTCTTTGATGGCGTATTCGAGAGCGCGTTGCACCGGCCCCGGCAGTTCATGCAAATGGCCGATGGCTTGCAACTGGATTTCGTTTTCTTTCATCTCGCGAATTTCGCGGCGGAGAAAGTTGCATAACAAAAACATCAGCGCGTTGACTTCGGCGCTGGGGCGTTTCCAGTTTTCGGCGGAAAAAGCATACAAGGTCAGATACGGAATCTCCAGGCGGCGGCAGTTGCGTACGATTTCGCGTACGGTTTTGATGCCAGCGCGATGGCCCTCGATGCGTGGGCGCCGCATTGAACGCGCCCAGCGGCCGTTGCCGTCCATGATGATGGCGACGTGGCGCGGCAGGCGTTCCAGATTGACGCCAGCGGCTGCGGCGTCTTCAAGCGTTTGGGCTTGATGGTCCGGTTTCGATTCAGCAGTAAGAACAGGCGACACAGACCGTCTCCGTAAATTAAACTTCGGTGAATGGATATTCTCCCGGCGCCGCCCTCGGTATACTGCAAGCGGCGGCGTTACCGGATTCCGGCTGCGTTCATGCTGAGAGCCAAAAGGGCAAGCAGGCCGATTTTGGCAAAACGGTTCGATCTCGTTGTTTTCTAAACGGCCCGCAGGAACTCTCTTGGGCGCATTGAACCGAACATCATGGTGAAAACCGTTTTAACCTATGCAGAATACCAGCCATCCAATCTCCAATCAACACACGGCTTCACAAAGGCCGTTGTTTCTTGCTGTGGTCGGGCCGACCGCTTCGGGCAAAACCGACCTGGCGCTTGACCTCGCCGAGCGCCTCGACGCCGATATTCTGTGCGTTGACGCCATCCAAATCTATCGCGGGCTGGATGTTGGCTCCGCCAAACCCACGTTGGAGCAACAGGCGCGCATCAAACATTATGGGATCGACCTCATCTCGCCCATGGAGAACTTTAACGCCTCGCGCTACGCCGAAGCGGTCGAGCCGGTGTTGCAGCAGGCCGAAGCCGACCAGCGCCCCTTGGTGTTGTGCGGCGGGACCGGGCTGTATTACCGCTCGTTGTTGGAGGGCTTTTTTGACGCCCCCGATTCGGACCCTGCTGTGCGCGGCGCCATCCTGCAACGCGTCGAGCGCGAAGGCGCCAACGCGCTGCACGCCGAATTGCTGGCGGCTGACCCGGAGACCGCCGCCGTCATTCATCCAAACGATGGGCGCCGCGTCGCCCGCGCGCTGGAACTGATCCAGCTCACAGGCGAGCCGGTGAGCGCTCTCAAAGCGCGCCAGCGCCGTAAGCCGTGGATCGACCGCACCATGTTTTTCGGCATTCAACGCGAGCGCGATGAACTGAGCGCCCGCGTCGTACAACGAACGCGCTGGATGTACGATAACGGTCTGATTGACGAAACACGCCAATTGCTCGCGATGGGCTGCGATGAGCAATACACCGCGATGCAGGCGCTCGGCTATAAAGAATGTATGCTCTACGTACAAGACAAAATTGATCTGAATGAATCAATCGAGATGACAATTCAGGGGACGCGGCGATACTCTAAACGGCAGATGACGTGGTTTCGCCGCCAAATGGAGGTCAACTGGCTCGAGTGGCGCGAAGGCGAACCCCTGCAAGAAAAACGAAATCAATGCTTGAAACTCTGGAATAATCGCGGTTAAAATGTAAGATGAATTTTCTGTAGGTATTCACAATCTGTTTTGCCCGGCCGTTGAAGGGGGTTTTTGTTATGGTAGTCAAGAGCGTAATGAACATTCAGGACAGTTTTTTGAACCAGGCGCGGCGTGAGCGTATTTCGCTAGATGTACATCTAGTGGACGGTTCTGATCTTCACGGGAAAATCTCAGCCTTTGACAGTTTCACCATCATCTTGCTTAATGATGAACGCGAAGAACAATACTTGATTTACAAACACTCCATCGCCACCATCACTCCAGCGGGACACAGTCGCGTCCGTTGGAACCAAATGGAACGTCCTCCAGGAAAATAGTAATAGGACGCGTTGAATCGAAACGGTACGGAGACCGGCCGCTTGGCTGGTCTCCGCTTCCCCGTACTTAGAGGTTTCCATCTATCGCCCGCACATCGTCTCAAACTCAGACCCAAAAGCCGAAGCATGAACGCGCCATTCTGGTTGCGGTTCATCCGTCTTCCGTTAACCGTCACGCGGCTGACTATCGCGACGAAGAGCTCGAGCGTCTCGCCGACACTGCGGGCGCGAAGGTGGTCGCCCATTGCAGCCAGTTTGTGAAATCCATCAATCCTGCGACCTACATCGGCAGCGGCAAACTGCAAGAAGTAAACGATCTGGTCGCGTCAGAAGACATCGACGTTGTGTTGTTTAACCAAGACCTGTCGCCGGTGCAGCAACGCAACATCGAAAAAAAACTCGACCGCCGCATCGTTGACCGCACCGAACTTATTCTCGACATCTTCGCCCAACACGCGCAAAGCCGCGACGGAAAAATTCAAGTCGAGCTGGCGCAGTTGCGCTATTTGCGTCCACGCTTGACGGGACGCGGGGTAGACCTCTCGCGCCTGGGCGGCGGCATCGGTACGCGCGGGCCGGGTGAAACCAAACTCGAAGTCGACCGCCGCCGCATTGACCAGCGCATCTCGCGCTTAGGCAAAGAGTGGGAGAAGGTACGCGACGCCCGGCGCTTACAACGCAAGTCGCGCCAGCGTGAAGGGCTGCCGACGATTGTTTTGGTTGGATATACCAACGCGGGCAAATCAACGCTGCTCAACCGTATGACCTCCGCCGAGGTGTTAGCCAAGAACCAATTGTTCTCGACCGTCGATACCACCACCCGGCGTATGCGCCTGCCCGACGGACGCCGCGCGCTGATCTCCGACACGGTCGGGTTTATCTCTGACCTGCCCGAACCGCTGCTGGCGGCGTTTCGCGCCACGCTCGAAGTCGTTGAAGAGGCCGACCTGCTGTTGCATGTCGCGGACGCATCGTCGCCGTTTTTAGAAGACCAACTTCACGCGGTCAATGAGGTGTTGGGTGGATTGGGCTGCGGCATGAAGCCGAGCATGACGGTGTTTAATAAAATTGATCTGGTCGACGACCCGCTGGAGTTGTTCGAGATCGAGCAAAAGGTTGGCCCCAGCGTGCGCTGTTCTGCATTAAAGAACGACGATATGCTCGAATTACAAACCGCAATCGCCCGCTTGTCGTTAAATCTGGAACCGGCTCCAACCCCAAGCAACGACGACCCGCCCGACTTTTTAAATGAGCTGCTCAATTCATAATTGTGCTTCATCCGGTAAGTGAGTTCTTCCATTGATGGATGGTCATGATTTTGATTCTGAAAACGTATTCCGGCCTATCAAAAATAGACAAACCAATCAGGCATGGGGGCAACTCTGGGAGCGCCTGTGCATAAGGCAATGTCATTGACTTAAGACTTTTAGCCCCCCTTTTTAAGGGGGGGATGGCGCTGAAAGCGCCAGGGGGGATTTCAAAACAGCACAAACAAAGCGATACATTCAAACAACATCTCAAGGGCTGCCGTCGCTTCGCGACGCCTTGCCCTTGCCACCCCTTAAGTCAATGTCATTGCCGCCTAACCGCCCACAATCTTTGGGGGCGGAACTTTAACAGATCATCACCCTACCCCGCATCCGCGTCACTGCGAGCAAAGCAACCTGTGATTATCAAACGAAAGCCCTCACATTTCGGCGAGGGCTTTCGTCCTGGGAACAGACAATCATAACCAATTACTTCAATGGCGTGAGTTTGATATTTCGAAACATGATGGGCGAGCCTTCGCTTTGAAGACCGACAAACCCCTTCGTGACGCACACCCCGGTCGCTTTGTTTTGCAACAAGCCATTGACGCTGATTTCAATCACGTCGCCTTTGCAGATGATTTCGTAGGTGTTCCATTCGCCGGGTTCGGTTTCGTTGGAGTCATTTTTGCGCGGCGCAACCCGAAAAAACGAGCCCTCTTTGCTTTGGTTCTCGTTGAAGTCGCAATCCATGCCGACCACGTCGCCCGCTTGTTTGTACTTCAACTGGGCTTCTATGCACAGCGGAAACGTGGTGTCTTCGTTGCTCATCCGCAACAGGACGCCGCTGTTAGTGGGCGTTTCGGGCCATTTCCATTCAACCGTCAGTTTAAAATTGGTGAATTCCTGCGTGGTGCGCAAAAAGCCGATCGGGTCGCCTTTACACCAAATGGCGCCGTCTCGAACCTGCCACACCTCTTTCGGGTCCGCGTCTTTATCTTCGAGATAGATATGCCAGCCGTCCAGGTTTTTTCCATTAAACAGGGCAATGGGTTTTTCGGCTGATGGGGCGGATAGCGATTCGCTGGGCGCGGCGGCAAGAAGTTCAGAACTCCAGGCGGCGGGCGTTATCATCGTCAAGGCGAGGACAAGAAGAAGACTGAGTCTGCGGTTCATGGTTGCTTTCTCCTAAAGTTTGGCAGCCCCCATATCAGAAAAGAGCGCTGCCTGGGTCAGTGTTGTGCTCCAATGTTCGCATTGCAGTGTTCCCTGCGTCAAGGCGCTTTCTAAAGAAATACGCGATTTCGGATGCAAATCTGCGGCGGGTTCTTCATAGATGAGTTTTCATCTTCATCATTTTCAGGAGAATCCTATGTGGAAGCAAATGCGCGATTGGTATACCGGACAAGAGGATGCGTCATCAAATACGCTGCTATGCGCGGAGTGGGCGCCGCAGAATCATGTTTCCTCATCGCCTTTGTCATCGCGTCCGGTTGACGAACGGCTGCCGTTTTGGGCGATCGAAGACGGCTATACGCCGCCGCCGGGCGTAGACCCGCGCGCCTTGTTTCCCTTGTTGCGCAATCTGCGCGACTACATTCCAGACGTCTCCGCCGGGGTGTGGGCGTGGGTGAGAATGTGTTCGACCCCAATGGGCCGTGAATATTCAACAGGCGACGAAAGCGAAATCGCCAACGCCGAACGCATTCTCAATGAGTTAGACGCACGCGTCTTCGGCGGCCATCGCGAACAGGAGCCGGGCGTCGAAGCCTTAATGCGGGCTTTGTTCATGTCGGTATTCACCTACGGCGCGTTTTGCGGCGAGGTGGTGTTGTCGCAAAACCGCCGCCGCATTGAACAATTCATCGTTATTGATCCCGCGACGGTGCGTTTTCATCTTGACGCAGACACCCGCCGCTATCGCCCCTATCAAGTCATCGGCAGCGGCGAAAAAATTGCGCTGAACCCGGCCTCGTTCTTTTATTTCGGGTTGGATACGGACGGGCTGTCGCCGTATGGACGCTCGCCGCTGTTGGCGCTGCCGCTGATGGTGAAACTGCAACAACAAATGTTGCGCGACATGGCGAAGGCCCAGCACAACGCAGGGTATCCGACCTTTCATTTTAAAGTCAAACCCGCCCCGCAAGAGCGCGGCGAATCAACCTCTGATTATCGCGACCGCTTATCGGAAGAAATGGCGTCGCTGCGTGAAGAGGTTTCGCGCAAGCGCCCGGACAGCAATTTATTAACCTATGAGAACGTGAACATTGAATACATCGGCCCCAATGGCCGCACCCAGCAATGGACGGAAAGCCTGCAAGCCATCGGCGAACAGGTGGTGTCGGCGCTTCACCTGGCCCCGTTTATGATTGGGCGCAATTGGGGCACCACTCAGTCTTGGGGCGGCGCCCAGTATCAACTTATCGTAAACAATGCGCGGTCGGTGCAAAACGGCGCCAAGCGCTTGGCGGACTGGCTAATGAACCTCGAACTAGCGCTGCACGGCTCGCCCGTTAAGGCCGAATCGCGCTTTGCGCCGCATCATCATATCGACTTATTTGACCGGGTGCGCTCGTTCCAGACCATGTCAGAAACGCTGACAATGCTGCAAGAAAAAGGGTTGTATGACGCCGACGCCGCCAAACGCCGCATTGAGTCGTTTTTGCGCTTGGTGTAGCGCTGGCGAGACCGAACGCGATTCAAAAAAAACGCCCTGGAAATTGCCAGGGCGTTATAAAATTCCTATCTTGGTTGAATCTGAGTTAGCGCTTAAAGTGCATCCCGGTGCGTTTGGCTTTGGGGCCCTCGTCTTCTTTTTTTAACGTAGGTTTTGAACTCGACAGTTTTTTCTTGACTTCGCAGGTCTTGCATATATTGCCGGCGCCGGTCACTTCGCGTCCGCAATACATACACTGTTTCTTGCCTGCTTCATCTTCGGGCTTCACCAGATTGATGCGTTTTTCTCCCACCCATTTATCGAGCAGACCCGCTTCGAGGTCTTCAATCGCTTCTAAAATCTGCCAGATTTGCGCACTGCGGTTATCGCGCAGGTAGTCTTGTGTTTCACGCAATAAGGCTTCTTCTTCTTTGAGGCATTTTTCACAGATATCCCGGGTGATTTTATTAAACAGCGAACCACACTGTTTACAATTTGCGAGTGCCATAGCTTCCTCTCATATAGATGAAGCGGCCGCTAACGCAGGCGCTCCGTCATTCCACTGAATGATGTCCGCATCGCCCCATAATGACTCCAGGCTGTAATAGGGCCTGGCTTGTTGGGAGAAAATATGGACGATCACGGTGTTAAAATCAAGCAGCATCCAATGTTGGCTGTCGCGTCCTTCTGAATGCTTTACGCGGGCGCCTTCATCGGCCATCGCTTCACGCACCCGGTTAGCCAGTGCGCGCATGTGAACCGGGCTGTCGCCAGTGACGATGACAAAATAATCGGCGAAGGAAGATTTCTTCGCCAAGTCGAGCAAAATGATATCGCGGCCTTTTACGTCGGCGAGCGCTTCTGCGGCGCGCCGCGCGGGGTCGCTAATTTCCATATTCAGCGGGGATCCCTCCAGATATAGCTATACGGATCAATAATGGTTTCACTACTAGCATAGTGTAACCATAAAGACGCCGCGTACCAAGCGAAGAGGTTAGATTTGAGGATTGCGAGATTCGACCAACCCGGTTGCTTGATTTAGGTATAATTCGCCTTTCAGCGAATCCTCTAACAATTTTTCCTGCCCCACGAACCACGATTCGCTTTTGAGGTCATTGAGCGACGCGGGCAGGCTGCCGTGTTCTTCTTTGAACTGTGCGACGAACTGGTTGAGGCGCTCGATCTGTTTCTTCTGGCGTTCAATTAACTCCAGGCGCGAAATGATGAACCAGTCTTGTTGGTCGTCCGGCTTAATCAGCAGGTGCGGATATTTGTTGTCCCAGGTGCGCATGATCTCGTACAGATTGCCGCTGGGCGCCAGCACGGGCAAGACTTCCGACTGGAAGTTGGGGTCTTCGGTAATGTGTTTCATCACCACTTGTTCGAGGTAGCCTTGTTCGACCACTTCGGTCATGGTGGCGGAGGGCAACTCGCCGTTGTTGGCTTCAATGAAGAGTTCGGCGGCTTCGGTGATCAGCTCGTGGCACTTGTCGTTATAAATGCTTTTGAGTTTTGCATCGGCGATTTCAAGCCCGATAGTATCGCCTTTGTCGATTGCCTCTTCACGGTAGCGGATAAACTGGTTCCATGCGGCGCTGAAGCGTCCGCCTGCGCGGTCCATTTCGATGGCCATGCGGTCGACGTAGGTCGGCGCTTCGGTGCGCGGGCCGAAGAGTTCCACCTCAGAAATAACGAAGGGCTGATCTTCGGCGGCGGGCTTTAATTCGGCCAGGCCAAACGATTGTACGTTGATGGCGGGGTCGATCACATGCACGTCGGTTCCCCGCGCGGACAAGTTCTTTTTATAGGGGGTCGAGGCGGTTTTACCTTCACCTGCGAACAGGGAATATTGTTCTTCGCCGCCCGCGCCGAGATTGAGCGCGATCCGTCCCAATTTGCGTTTTTCAGGGAACACGAAAGTGAGCGATCCGGTTCCCGGTTCGAGCGCAATATCAGAGGCGGGGTCGCCGTCGCGGACCGCTTCGAGGTCGAATCCGCCCATGAGCCCCGTCGCGTCGAGTTGAGCGTCTGAGATCATGTTGGGCCCATAGGCCGCTTGGGTAAACAGTTGTTTGGCGACCTGAAAATCTTTTAATTGATAAAACGCCAAAAACCCGGCGTCAAAGGTCAGCCGCCACGCCTCGGGGTTGATCGACCCGCCGCGCAGCAAAAACGTCATCGCCTCTTCGGGGTCGTGCATGGCTTCATTGATGACAAAGCCGCCGAATTTCCATGCGCCAATAAATTCGGGATCAAGACCGACGAGGTTTTCGAGCAGTTTCGACATGCCTTCTTTTTTAAGGTCTTCGTCGAGCGTACTAAAGTTTCCGCCGAAATACTGAATGGCGCGAATCCAAAGCAGGTCGGCCACGGCGTTGTCAAAACCCAGGGCGGCGATGCGGGTCACCTCGGGGCGGTCGGAGAGCATAAGAATTTTTTCTTCGACGCGAATATGGCGCCGCGCGTCCATAATCTTATGCTGCGCCCAGAGAAAGACTGAGCCGATGACAAGGAAAAGCGCTATACAGGTTATCGTCAGCCGGTTCATCGGAAGTCCCGCCAGTTAAAGGTCAAAATCGTGAGAATCAAAATCAACGAAGCGTATAAGACAGCGGCGAAGGGGTGTAAAAACACGGTGTTGATCAGTGAGCCGATGTCTTCGCTGTAGACCACCTGATTTTTGATGTTGTAGAGTTCGAGGTTAGGGATGACGTAATAAATGCCTTTGAGGAAATTCGCCATCACCACCGCGCCGTCGCGTTCGCTAAGTTGTTTGGCCCATTCGAGCAAATCTTCTGACATGTGGCCGATGATCCAGCACACGAGGGTCAGAAACGCCGAAAGCACCGGCGTTGAGAATGATGAAAACAACAGCGCGAAACTAATGACGATCATCATTTCAAACAACATCAGAATAATCGCGAGAATCACCGCAGGCAGCCCCGCCCCGCCCGACCAGAAGACGATCAGGCCGCAGAGCAGAAAGCCCATAATGCAGATATTCACGGTTATGGTGATGAAAAAGCCGAGAAACTTGCCCAGGATAAACTGGTAGCGGGTCGCGCCCGATGAAATGATGGTGTAGATGGTGCGTTTGTCGAGTTCGTCGAAGATCAAGTTGACTCCGACGAATATTGATAGCAATAATCCAAACAAGTTAATCGCCGACAGCCCCAAATCTTTAATGATGCGGTCGTCTTCGCCCAATGACAGCGTCGCCAAAACGGTCGACATAAACAGCAGGCCAATGGCGAAAACCAAGATGATGTAAAACACCTTGTTGCGCACCGCTTCTTTGTAGGTGTTCATGGCGATGGTCCAAATTTTATTCACGGCCCACCTCCCGCACGAAGTATTCTTCCAGCGTTCCGCGGTCGAGGCGCATCTCGCGCAACTCCGCCCCTTGCCCCGTCGCGGCGTCAATCAGTTGCTGCGCGTGGCTGCGGTCTTTGGCGTTGAAGTGAGTGATTCCCGCATAGTCCTGGCATTCAGCCGCCATGCCTTTGACCTGCTCGAACGCCTGCGGCGAGAGGTTGTCGAAGGTCACGGTGTAGTGGGTCGGGCCGGAGTCGAGAATCTCGCTGACCGTGCCCAACTTCACCAGGTCGCCTTTGTTTAAAATGGCGATGCGGTTACAGAGCATTTCGATGTCCGCCAGGATGTGAGAGCAGAAGAAGATGGTTTTCTTTTCTTCTTTTAATTGATGGATCAGGTTGCGAATTTCTTTGCGCCCGATGGGGTCGAGGCCCGACATGGGTTCGTCGAGCAACAACAGCGCCGGGTCGGTAATGAGCGCCTGCGCCAGACCGACGCGGGTGACCATGCCCTTTGAATATTGAGCGATGCGCACTTTGGCGGCGTGTTTGAGGTTGACCACATCGAGCAGCCGCGCCGCTTTCTTTTTGGCGTCTTCGCGCGGCATGCCTGACAATTGCGCGTAGAAAAGCAAGAACTCTTCGCCCGTTAAAAAGCGGTAGAAGTAGGGGTTCTCCGGCATGTAGCCGATTTTGTGCATCAGCAGCGCGTCGCCGATTTCTTTATCGAGCAGCCACGCTTTTCCCTTGGTGGGGAAAATGATGCTGAGCAAAATCTTGATGGTGGTGGTTTTGCCGGCGCCGTTTGGCCCTAAGAAGCCGAAAATTTCGCCTTCTTCCACTTCCAACGACAAGTCGTTGAGCGCGCGCAGGGTTTTGCCCCAGCCGGTATGGTAGTCTTTCGATAAATTCTGGATCCGCAGCACAGACATGGATCGCTCGCCTCGCTTCTCTTTGATCTCAAAAGAAAACTATATAAATAATTTTAAATTCTTATCTCTGTTCATCTTATTCCGATACGGTTCCAACCCAAAATTGTAGTATAAAGATTCATTCGATGTAAGTATATCCAACCAGCCTCCCGGCGCCGAACTTCAACCAACGTTTAATATTCGGTTTTCCGTTTGAATTTTAGCGTTCTTTACGGAGCAGCTTTGCTGGCCCATGCTTTTTTGTTGCCACAAAAATCCCCCCTGGCGTTTGCAGCGCCGTCCCCTCTTAATAAAGGCAATGTCATTGACTTAAGAACACCAAAGCCCTTCAACAGACAATTGCGAGGAGGCCAAAGGCCGACGCGGCAATCTCACCCATCAATAAAGCGAGAAGAGATGCACCCAAGCCGTGAATCACAGAACTCGTTTCATTTGCGACTACTAATAATTCTGCATGAAAGCTACGAATGACGGAACGCTTGGCAACGCGGATTTTACAATTTATTACAATTCGGAGAAAATGGCAGTCCGGCTCGAAACCTTGGCCTGGACGCGTTAGAATAACGTATCTCAATTCAGGCGGCTATCTGTGAATTTTTCAATGAAACGAATAGGGTTGCGCTCCTGCATGGTTGTAATCGGTTGCTTAATCGGCAGCCTTTGCTTTGGACATCCACTTGGCAATTTCTCTTTGAACCATTACACCGTCGTCGATATTCAGCCGCAGGGAATCGCCGTGCAGCACCTGCTCGATTTTGCTGAGATTCCGTCCTACAACGAACTGGCCAACCTCGACGCCGACAACGACTCGAAAGTCACCGAAGACGAACTCACGCGCTACCTGGGCAAATTGTCTGACCGCATCTATCCCAATTACAACGTTGTTTTGGAATACGCCGAACAACCGGGGCAATGGCGCAGCGTTCCTGTCGAACGAGTCGTTGAAGCGCCCGCAGTGAAACTCTATTTCGGTATGGGCGGGCTGACTTGCGTTCAACACACCTATGCGTTCGTCTATCAACCGCTGGAGCAAACGGCGGCAGGCCAATATCGCTTGCGCGTCGCCGATGAAAACCTGGCGAACATTCGCGGCGTGAAAGAGGTCCGTATCCGCCCGCATGACGGCGCCACAGTCAGCGACCAAACCCGCAACGCCGACGGTCAATCCGCACAACCCAGCGCGGAGAATACGTATTTTCTCGAAGGCCTCGCGGCGGATATTTATTTTACGATCGGTTCAGCAGGGTTGAGCGCATCCAGACAAGACGCGCAGGCCGTCGTCTTTTCTCCATTGGACGAGATGGTCAACCCGTCTTCATTGGCGATTCGCCAGTTTCCATTGCAGAAAAAGCCCGACGGCGCCTATCACATCTTGCGCTCTCCGGTTCAGCCGCAGATGGAAATTCAAAACAAAATCGCCATACTGCAACCGCGCGCGACCATCGACAGCGCGGCGATGATGAACGAGGCGCAACCGACGCCCGTGATTGTCGAAGCGCAACATGAGAGTTCGGCGGGGCAGGTACACGGCGAAGACGCCTGGGCGAATATGATCGGCGCTGACGATCTCAGCCCGGCGTTTCTGTTGTTCGCTGTCGCTGCATCGCTGTTCTTCGGCGCTGCTCATGCGCTATCGCCGGGGCACGGCAAGACGGTGGTCGCCGCCTATCTGGTCGGCTCGCGCGGCACGATATGGCACGCGGTGTTTCTTGGCATCGTCGTCACCCTGACGCATGTTTCCAGCGTGATTTTGATTGGCGTGATTACGCTGTCGCTGTCGGAATACGTCGTGCCTGACAAGTTGTACCCCATCATGGAAGGCGCGTCGGGGCTGCTCATCATCGCGATTGGCGTCTCGCTCTTTTTGCAGCGCTTCGGCGCGTATCAGCGTATGCAGGCGGTCGCAGCGGCGCCAACACATTCGCACGACCATCACGATCATTCGCACGACCACCCGCACGATCACGATCACCATCATTCACACGACCATGACCATGCGCATGACCACGATGGGCATCATCACCATCATGGAGTCAATGAATGGCTGGGGCACGACCACAGCGAACATACCCACACTCACGATATCCCCGCTGACGCCAGCTGGCGCGACCTGTTGGTCTTGGGCGTCACTGGCGGCATCGTGCCGTGTCCATCGGCAGTGATTGTGTTACTGGCCGCGATTGCGTTGAAGCGCCTGCTATTTGGCTTATTATTAATCCTGTTCTTCAGCGTAGGGCTGGCGGCGGTGTTGATTACCATCGGTATTCTCGTGGTCAGCGCCAAGTCGTTCTTAGACCGCTTTGAAAACAGCGGACGCTCAATCCAATGGCTGCAAATCGCATCGCCCGCGTTGGTGACCCTCTTAGGATTTGTGATTTTATTGCGAGGATTACTCAGCGGCGGGATCATCAGCATCAACTTGTAATGCGCCCATGACCCAATTTGGCGGAGGAAATGGCTATGTCGGAGGCGGTACGTTTCAGCGTTTCGTTATCAGAAGAATTGATGGGCGGCTTCGATAAGTTGCTCGACCAAAAAGGGTATGAAAATCGCTCCGAAGGCATTCGTGATCTGATCCGCGATTTTCTCGTGCAAGAAGAGATCGACAAAAATCGTGAAGTGGTCGGCGTGATTACGCTGGTCTATGACCACCACGTGCGCGAACTGACCAACACCCTGATTTCAAAACAACACGACACCACCGCCGAAGTGATCTCAGCCATGCACGTTCATCTCGACCATCACAACTGTCTGGAAGTCGTAGTCGCGCGCGGCAAAGGCAAGGTGCTGCACGCCTTTGCGGACGGGCTGATTGGCGTACGCGGCGTCAAACACGGCAAGTTAGTGTTAACCTCAACCGGGGCGGAACTGCCCAAATAAAGGAAACAAACTCGCAATGTCTTATACCATTGAAACCATCGAATCAGGCGGCGTGACCTCGCCGCAAGGCTTTCGCGCGGGCGGCGTCGCCGCTGGAATCAAAAAAAGCGGTGCGTTGGATATCGGCGTGTTGGTCTCAGAATCGCGCTGCGCCGCCGCCGGGGTGTTTACCACCAACCGCCTCAAAGGCGCGTCGCTGTTGACCACCCATCGTTCGATCCAAGACGGCTACGCGCAAGCGGTGTACGTGAATAGCGGCAACGCCAACGCTTGCACCGGCGACCAGGGCCTCAAAGACGCGCAAGCCATCGCGCGACATATCGCAGAAAAACTCGGCCTGGCTGAGAATGACGCGCTGCCCAACTCGACCGGGGTGATCGGCGCGTTTTTGCCGATGGATAAAGTGTTGGCGGGCATCGACGCCCTGCTGCCGAACCTCAACCGCGAGGGCGGCGCCGACTTCGCCCGCGCCATGATGACGACGGATACGGTTGCCAAATTCAGCGCGCGCAAAGTGACCATGAACGGAAAAACCTTCACCCTAGGCGCGTCCGCCAAAGGCTCGGGCATGATCCACCCCAACATGGCGACCATGTTGTCGTTCATTTCCTGCGACGCAAAACTTTCGCCGCAAGCCGCGTCGACGTATCTACGCGAGGCCTGCGACCAGACCTTCAACCGCCTCACCATCGACGGCGACACCAGCTGCGACGACACCGTGCTGCTGTTGGCGAACGGGGCGTCCGGCGTTGAAATTGACCCCGAGGGCGAAACCGGCGAAGCGTTCGCGAATGCGCTGAATGATCTATGCAGCGATATGGTGTTGCGTCTGGCGCATGACGGCGAGGGCGTGACCAAAGTGGCGTACATCAAAGTCGAAGGCGCCGCCAGCAAACAAGACGCGACTCAAGTCGCCAAAACCATTGCGATTTCGCCGCTGGTCAAAACCGCGCTGCACGGCTGCGACCCTAACTGGGGGCGCATCATCAACGCGGCGGGTTATAGCGGCGTCGATCTCGATCTCGACCGCGCCGACCTCTGGCTGGACGACATTCAGTTGTTCGCCAACGGCCAACCGGCGAAGTTTTCCGAAGACGCCGCCCATCAGATCATGCTGGGTGATGAATATACTTTCCGCCTGGCGCTGAACGCGGGCGACGCGTCGGACTGGTACATCACCACCGACTTCTCGAAAGAGTACGTCGATATCAACGCCGACTACCGCCACCGGACATAAAATTCAAAAAATCCTGAAAGTCTGTCGCAATTGGTTCGTATATAAGGTATAACGACAGAAGAGTTGCGCATTCACCGCGCATAGGGGAGACCGAAACAATGGACGCTCAGGTTAAGATCGTTGCGATTTTACATATTGTATTTGGCGCGCTGGGTTTATTGATGGCGTTGTTGATGCTGCTGATATTTGGCAGCGTGACCGCGATTGTCGGCGTCTCTGCTCCAGGTGATGAAGCGATGATTGCCATGCCGATCATTGCCACCATCGGCGGGTTTATCTTTTTTCTCATCATCGTGACCAGCGTCCCCGGGCTGATCGGCGGCATCGGGCTGCTGAGTCATCAGCAGTGGGCGCGCATCTTGGTGATTGTGCTTTCGATTTTGAATCTGGTGAATTTTCCCTTCGGCACGGCGCTGGGCGTTTACAGTTTGTATGTCATGCTCTCACAAGAGACTGGCGAATTATTTAAGAATGACGGCGCCCCGCCGCAATCAAGCGCCCCCCAACCGCCGCCGCTCAACCCGAACGAATAACGAACTCGCATCGTGAAAAAAAAGCCGGGACGATCCTCTCGCCCCGGCTTTTGAATGTGTGTGTTCTGGTGGGTTTACTCGTTGGCGCGTTTGGCGTGGAGAAACAGCGATGAGTGGTCGAAGTCGAATTTGCCTTCATCCACAATCGGCTTCATCATGTCATACAAACGCCCCGCCAGTTCGAGATTGGCGCCGATCTCTTTCGCCCATTCGGTGGCGATGCGCATGTCTTTGGTGTGATGGCCGATCTTAAAGAACGGCGTCTCAAATTTTTCGTCGATCATCAGCGGGCCGCGCTTGGGCATGATCCACGAGCCTGCCGCGCCGCCGCCGATGGCTTCTAGCACTTTGTTGGGGTCGAGGCCGCTCTTTTGCGCGAAGATGATGCCCTCGGCGATGCCCATCATGTTGACCGCGAGCACGATCTGATTGACGCCCTTGGTGATCTGCCCTGCGCCCGCCGGGCCGATATGGGTGATGGTCTTGCCGACCGCTTCGAGCACGGGTTTGGCTTTCGCAAACACGTCGTCGTCGCCGCCCACCATGACCGACAGCGTGCCTTGTTTGGCGCCCTCAGGCCCGCCGCTGACGGGGGCGTCGAGAATGTCGATGCCTTTCTCTTTGAGTTTGGCGTGCATTTCCTGCGCGAGTTTGGGCGAGCTGGTGGTGCAGTCAATAATGACGCCGCCTGACGCCAGCCCCTGCGACACGCCGTTCGGCCCCAGGACCACTTCTTCTACGTCAGGGACGTCGCCCACGCAGGTGAATACCAGTTCGCATTGTTCGCCGACGGCTTTCGGCGTTGCGCAAACGGTCGCGCCTTCGTCTTTAAGCGGATCGCACTTTGCGGCGGTGCGATTGTAAACATAGAGTTCGTATCCGGCCTTCATTAAGTTGCGCGACATGGGCAGGCCCATCAGACCGATGCCGACGAATCCAATCTTCTTCATGGTTGTCTCCTAAAAATATCTTTTGCCGGGGAGGGCGAGTCCTGCCTGCCGCAGGCGCGGCTCCCGGCGAGCCGAAATGAAGTATGACGAATTTACATTCAGGCCACTCTATTGTAATAACGCTGGCCTGTTTTCTAAGAGATGCAGCGGTTATGTTCGGACCGATTCAAGCGTCCTCTGGAATCAGCCTCACCTTTGGGGCCGCAAGAAATACGAATAAGCCATCTAAGAAACAATTCGATTTAGCGTTGGGTGCGGCATGGGTACAACTCTGCTCTCTTTAGTGCGGCTCCGCCTTTTTGCACAGGCGCTCTCAGAGTTGCACCCATGCCTAATTGATTTGCAACGAATTGATAAACGGCGGGGTTATTCAACCGCCGGACGCAGGTCATAACACGCCATCTCGGCGGCGTTGCGTACCAATAAAAAACCATCCGACATCGCGGGCGCGTTCCAGGTCTTGCCTTCAATGGCAGGGACCCGCGCGAGCTCTTGATGACCGTCGGGCGTGGCTTTCATAAAAACAAGTTCGCCGCGTTCGGTGATGAGGACAATGTGCCCGCTGGCGAAAAGAAACTGCCCGTAGCCATAGCGCCCGCCTTTCCAGACGCGCTCGCCGTTTTCTGGATTCATGCAAGAGAATATTGATTCGTCGAGGCCATAGATGAAGCCGTCATGCAAGATCGAACTGGCGAACTTGTTCTTCATGCGGTTGTTCTTCCAAAGCCGTTCCGCCTTGAAGACGCCGTTATCTTGGGTGACTGAAAACATCTCGCAGCCTGTCCCATAACTGGCGGAATGGAACACGCGGTTTTCATCAATCAACAACGGTTGCACCATGTGGACCGCGTTGGGATTTTGCACCGGGTGATCCCAAAGCAAGGCGCCGTCTTCAATCTTGAGGCCGACGTAGCGCTTGTCGGTATACGATACAATCTGCCGCTGTCCGGCGAGGGTTACGACTACAGGCGAGGCGTATTCGTTTTTCTCTTCGAGCGCACTCCAGATTTCTTCTCCATTGGTTTTGTTGAAGGCGATGAATGAAGCGCCTTCTTTTCCACTGGGTTGGACGATCAGCATGTCGTCAACGATCAGCGGCGAGCCGGAGACGCCGTAATAAAAATTCGTCGCATTTTCCTGGATGTTCTTGTTCCAAATTACGTCGCCCGTTTCTGCGTCTAGACACCACAGTTCGCCCGTGGCGCCTGCGACATAAACGCGCCCGTCATCCCATGTCGGGGTCGAGCGCGGCCCGCCGCCGCCCAGAGATTCAAAAAAATTCGCCGTCCAACTGTGGGCCCAAACTTCGCGCCCGCTGACTAACTCATAGGCAACCGCAAATTCCTGCTCGCCGCGTTGCTCGATGGTGTAGGCGATCCCATTGGCGATGGCGAATGAGGAATACCCGCCGCCGCAGGGTTGCTTCCACAGTTGAGGCGGCCCGGCTTCGGGCCAGTCGGTCAAGATGGGGGTTTGGTCGTATTTGCCGTCGCGGTTGGGGCCGCGAAACTGCGTCCAATAGGCGCCGAATTCTTCATCGACGAGAGTTGCATCCACCGTAACAGGCTCACGGCTCGCTGGTATCTGGTCATATCGGCTTTGGGTGAACATGATGCCGTCCATGCCGCCAGTGGGTTCGATGATGTTCAGTTGGATTCCGGCAAAAAGGCTCAGCATCACATAAACCAAACAGAAAATAAGAATCGGAAACGAGACCAATACTTTCTTCCACCACTTGGTTCCCTGTCGCAGCCACAGCAGGATCAATCCCGCCGGGGGAAACAACAATGTCGCGCCTAACACCAACCATACCGACCGTCGCCAATTCATAAGCCGCCTCGTTCTGAAAAAAATAAAAGCCGTCCTTTTGGGAGCGGCTTTTGTGAGTTCATTGATTGTACATCGTTCCTAGTTAGAACGCATCTCAAAAATACGAGATCGTTCGTTGAGAAAGGCATGGGCGCAACTCTGCTCGCTTCAGTGCGGGCTTTCAGGCCCTATTGCACAGGCGCTCTCAGAGTCGCACCCATGCCAATGTTGGTTTATCACTAATGGATATGTCGAATTACTTTTTCGTAATCATTGTTATTGATATCGCTTAGATGCGTGTTTATTCTTCCTCTGCTTTCGATTGCAGCGGGCGCATCAGCGGGAAATAGACCGTGTTTTTGATATTCTCTTCATTGGTGAGCAGCGCGGTGAAGCGGTCGATGCCCATGCCCCAGCCGGAGATCGGCGGCATGCCGTATTCCATACAGTGAACGTAATCTTCATCGAACGGCATGGCCTCATCGTCGCCCGCGTCACGCAGGTTTTGTTGAGACATCAAGCGGTCGCGCTGGTCGACCGGATCGACCAGTTCTGAATACGCGTTGACGATTTCCATGCCCGCGACCACCAATTGAAAGCGGTCGGTGATGGTGGGATCGTCATCGTTGGCGCGCGCCAGCGGCGAAAGTTCTTTGGGGTGCGAGGTTAAAAACAGCGGCGCGACCAGGTTCGGACGGCAGGTCTTTTTATAAAGAACATCCACCAGCGCGCCCCAGCCTAATCCGCCAAGGTCAATGTCTTCGAGTTTGATGCTCTTGTCAGAAATCGCCTGCATGAGCGCTTCTTTGGTTTTGTGTTCGTTGATGTCGATGCCGGCGTATTGCTCAATCAATTCTTGCAGCGACTTGCGCGGCCAGGGCGTGGTGAAGTCAATCGTCTGCCCCATGTATTCCACCTGCATCGAGCCGCACACGGTCTCGACGGTATGCGCCAACATGCGCTCGGTATAATCCATGTTGTCTTCAAAGTTCCAATAGGCCGCGTAATATTCAAGCATCATGAATTCCTGCAAGTGCGCGGCGGAGATGCCCTCATTGCGAAAACACTTGGCGAACTCAAACACCTTGTCATAACCGCCGACGATCAAGCGCTTGAGGTAAGTCTCCGGCGCGATGCGCAGAAACACGTCGATGTCCATCGAATTGTGATGAGTGACGAACGGCTTGGCCAATGCGCCCGACGGCTTCGATTGCAGGATAGGGGTTTCGACTTCGATGAAGCTGTCGTCTTCGAGAAAACGGCGGATGGTCTTAATCACGGCGGCGCGCAGCGTGAAGCATTTGCGCGAGTCTTCGTTCATGATCAGATCGAGATAGCGGCGGCGGTAGCGCGTCTCGAGGTCGGTGAGGCCGTGCCATTTTTCGGGCAGGGTCTGCAGCGACTTGGCGAGCAGCTGCATCGAATCGGCTTTGACGGTGGTCTCGCCCGTCTTGGTGACGAACATCTCGCCCTCAACGCCGATGAAGTCGCCGATGTCAACGTATTTTTTGAAGAAGGTATATTGTTCGTCGCCCAGGTCGTTTTTGGTGAAACACAATTGCAGTTTCGCTTCGACGTCTTGAATATGGGCGAAACTGAGTTTGCCCATCTTGCGAATGGCAATCACCCGGCCCGCGACCTTGACGCCTTTGGCGCCTTCTTCGAGCTGGTTGGCTGCTTTGAGCGAGTGGGTCTTCTCGTAACGGTCAGGATAGGGATTCACGCCCAACGACCGTAATTCGTTAATCATTTCGATGCGCTCGTCACGCAGCGTCTTCTTGGTATCCGCCATGTTTTCATTCCTATTACGTAATTTGAAACAAGAATAAAAGTATAGCGGTTGGGACGCCGCCTCCCCAGCGTTGTGGAGATAATCAGCACGGTTTTTGCTCTATGTGATAGTATCTTGGCAAGCGCTTGGCGAAATCGCGTAGGCGCTATGGGAGACTTACAATGAAAAAGACGCTCATTTTTCTATTATTAAGCGTATTCATATTACAGCCGCTTTTCTGCGCTGATGACGACGGCGTGGACGTGTTTCGCTTACAGGTGCGGGTCATTTTTGCCGACTCGACCGGAATTCGCGGCGCCTTACCCAAAGAACTGGGCGACATGGGCCTGACCCTGCGCAAGTATTTTGACTACCCCGCGTTTGAGTTGTCGAACACCATCCGCCTGTCGACGTTCAGCGACGAGGACGCGGTCGCGCTGGTGTTTCCCGACCATTACCTGCGCATCACCCCTAAGGGAAAAACCAAGGACGCGATCAAAGCCAAGCTCGAATTGTTTTACCTGCCGCAGAACACCGCCGAGCGCACCCGCATCACCGCTGGCGGCGTTGATGACGCCCCCAAGGTGCGGCTTGATTCGGTTTCGCGGGCAGGGCGCGACGAGCCGATGCCGATTATCAGTTCAGCGGTGTTGGTGGACGACCGGGACTGGGAGGCTTTCGGCGGCGTCCCGGTGCGTTACAACAGCCAGGGGACGCTGCAATCGAACACGCTGTCCAGCGGCGGCTTTTCAACTTCCACCGAACCCACCGGCCGCAAACGCTATTTAATTTTGGCCGTGCGTGTAGAGAAGTAGAGGGCGGCCTCGCCGCCTTTTTGTGTTGTATCTAGATGAGTGGCAAGGGCAAGGCTGAATAAAATGAAGCCAGCCCTTGATGCAAACCATGCTGATTTTTGCAATGAAAGAATGATGAAATCAAAACGTAACATGAGTGTCATTACGAGGGAGCCCGCCACAGCGGACGACCGAAGTAATCTCTCGTATTGATACCGGGATTGCTTCGCTCTGCTCGCAATGACACAAACAATAGGCGCAGGCAGGAGGCTGGGTGAGGGGTGTCCGATAACGCTGCTACACAGCGAAAAGCCAATTTACTAGAGCGCCGTTGTCCACAACGGCATTCACCGATACGAGTATAGGCAGGCTCCTGGTGAGCCGCATGAAAAGAAAACGCGTTGCACCCGAATCCCCCCGGCGTTTGCAACGCCACCCCCCTTATTAAGGGGGGGCCAGGGGGGATCAATCGAAGCAGCCCACCGGATAGAACTAGCGGTGGGCAATAAAAAAAAGGGCGCGGAATCCGCGCCCTTTTCGATGGCAGTTGATAATGCGCAGAACGGCTTACGCCGCGCCGCGCTGATGAATTTTGTCTTTGCGGTTTTCCACAATCTCTTCGGCGATGCTGTTCGGAACGGCCTCGTAATGCTCAAACTGCATGCTGAACGAACCGCGCCCCGAGGTGATGGTACGCAGTTCGGTCGCGTAACCAAACATTTCCGCCAGCGGAACCATCGCCTTAATGATGTTGGCGTTGCCGAGCGCGTCCATGCCTTGGATGCGTCCGCGCTTGCCTGACAGGTTGCCGTTGACCGAACCGGCGTATTCAGACGGCGTGGTGACCGAAACGCGCATGACCGGCTCTAACAATTGCGGTTTCGATTTCATAAACGCTTCCCTGAAGGCCTGGCTCGCGCACGTACGGAACGCGCGTTCGGACGAGTCAACGTCGTGATACGAACCATCATAAAGCGTCGCTTTGACGTCAACGATGGGGTACCCCGCAAAACAGCCGCGCTTCATCACGTCGATCATGCCCTTTTCAACCGCAGGGATGTATTCGCGTGGAATCGAACCGCCCACGATTTTATTAATGAACTCAAATCCATCGCCCGCCGGATTCGGTTCCAGTTTAAATGTAACGTGAGCGAAGTCGCCCTTACCGCCAGACTGTTTCACGTAGCGGTGGTTCATGTCGTACTCTTTGGTCATGGTTTCGCGGTAAGCGACCTCAGGACGGCCAACCGTCGCCGAAACCCCGAATTCGCGTTTTAAGCGGTCCACCAGAATGTCGAGGTGAAGTTCGCCCATGCCCGCGATGACGGTTTCGCCGTCGGCTTCGCCGGAACTGACCACAAAGGTCGGGTCTTCTTCGGCCAACTTGCCAAGGCCGATGCCGAGTTTGTCGCTGTCGCCTTTTGATTCAGGCTGAATGCTGACCGCGATAACCGGCGCCGGAAACTCAATGGCTTCGAGAACCACCGGATGGTTCACATCGCAAAGCGTGTCGCCGGTTGTGGTGTCGCTCAGCCCGACCGCAACGCCAATGTCGCCGCAGTCAATCTGGTCTTTTTGCTCTTGCTTAATCGCGTGCATCTGCAAGAGGCGGCCAATGCGCTGTTTGTTGCCCTTCGTAGAGTTCATAATGTATGAACCCGCCATCATGGTGCCTGAATACACGCGGAAGAAAACCATCTTGCCCATGTGTTTGTCGGTCATGACCTTGAAGGCCAAAGCCGCCACCGGGCCGTCGGGGTCTGCGCTTCGGGATACTTCTTTATCATTATGCAGGCCAATGACGGGAGGCAGATCAACCGGAGACGGCAAGAAGTCGACTACGGCGTCAAGCAAGCGTTTTACGCCTTTATTTTTGAAGGCGGTGCCGCAAAGCGTCGGCGTGATAGTGCGGGCCAGGGTGGCGCGGCGGATGCCGTCCATCAGTTCCTGGGTAGAAATTTCTTCGCCTTCGCAGAATTTTTCGAGAAGTTTTTCGTCGGTCTCGCTGACTTTTTCAATCAGATACTTCAACCACTTATCGCGCTCTTCTTTGTATTCCGCCGGGACGGGTTCGTCATGGCGCTTATCGCCCGCCATGTCGTCGTAGTAGTGAGCGACGTTATGAATCAGGTCGATGACGCCGTCGAGGCCGTCGTCGTTCATCATGGGGATGACGATGGGCACCGGATTGGCGCTGAGTTGTTTTTGCATGCAGTCTAATACGCGAAAGAAGTCGGCCCCGGCGCGGTCCATCTTGTTGACGAAGCCAATCACGGGCACTTCATATTTCTGCGCCTGGCGCCAAACCGTTTCGGTTTGAGGTTCAACCCCCGCGACGCCGCAGAACAAGGCGATGGCGCCGTCTAAAACGCGCAAGGAACGCTCGACCTCAACGGTAAAATCGACGTGGCCCGGCGTGTCAATGATGTTGACGCGGTGATCGCGCCAAAAACAGGTGGTTGCCGCTGAGGTAATGGTGATCCCCCGCTCGCGTTCCTGGTCCATCCAGTCCATGGTGGCTTCGCCGTCATGCACTTCGCCGATTTTGTGCGACTTCCCGGTGTAAAATAGGATGCGTTCCGTTACTGTGGTCTTGCCGGCGTCGATGTGCGCCATGATTCCGATGTTGCGTACACGTTCTAGGGGTACCTTTGCTGCCATGATATTTCCTCGCTTACAGGATTAAGGACTCTTGTCCCTTATAAGTTCACTTTCGTTGCGCTTCGGCCTTTTTCAGTCGCCATGCGCACGTCTTGACTGTTCGCGCTTGCACACGATCTTTCCTATTCACTCATCTCCCGAAATTAAAACGTCAAGGAATTACAACCATCAAACGGAAGGGGATTCGAAGAAGGCGCTACTCTTACGTCTGGTCTTTTACATCGTCCATTCCGGCGACTTGGATCAAAAGTCACAAGCAGAAAATTGTATTACTCAAATGCAGAAAAGTCAATCGTCTAATTATAATATTCCTTTCAACCTTTCTAAAGCCGAAGCGGAATGGCTTGCCGCTACGCCATGATTTTGCAGCAGTTGGCTTGTTTTTGAGTCTATTATGACCAATTGTTGTGAGAAAATAGCGCCAAGCAATACTGATGCTGCACTCAAAAGCCGGATATGATTCTCTACAACGAATTATAAAACGTAGGAACCTATGAAAAAACTCGTTCTTTGGGCTGTCACCGTTATCGTTTTTGGGCTGCTGTTCACCGCTGTAGACCCCTCGCAGGCGCTTGAGGTTCTGGCGAACGCTCAGTGGTTGCCGCTGTTGGCGGCGGCGGCGCTGACCTTTGTGTTTCCGGTTTTGAGCGCGTTGCGGTGGAAGTGGATCATGATGCGGCTCGACGCCCCCATCTCGTTCTGGAACAGCCTTAAATTGATTCTGGCAGCATGGCCGTTGGCGGCGGTGACGCCTGCAAAATCCGGCGACTTGATTAAAGTCGTCTTTCTTAAAGAAGTTCTCCCTTACGGCCAAACCACAGGGTTACTCATCGCAGAGCGCCTGATTGACGTCGCGGTGTTAAGTTTCAGCGCTTCAATTGGGGGGCTTTTGTTGGGATTTCCGCTCATCGCCGCCATTGGCGCGTCAATCTTTCTTGGCGTGGTGGGCGCGTTTGTGTTTCTGGCGATTGGGCTGGCCCGAATGTTGCCGCAGAAGTTCCGTACGCTGGGCGAAGACGTGATTTTGGCGTCGCGCCGACTTTATACGGACCCGACAGCCTTTTTTTGGATCGTATTGATTACCTTCGCCAACTGGTTCGCGTCGTATTTGCAAACTTGGCTGTGTTATCAAAGCCTGCAAAGCGATATTTCGTTGGCGTTTGTCTGCGCTGCGCTGCCCATCGCAATTTTCGTCGGGCTTCTACCAATCACCACCGCCGGCATGGGGACCCGCGACGCCGCCCTGATCTACCTGTTTCAGGGGTATGCGACTTACGAAACCAATTTTGCCGTAGGCGTTTTATATTCAATTTTCGGTTATTGGCTGCTAACGGTCGTCGGGTTGCCGTTTATGCGGATGGCTTTTAACGGCAATCTGCTGGGAGTCGATTCATCAACGCTGCAAAGTAAAATAAAAAAGTAGTAGATAGCAGAGAAAATAACCAGTAAAATCATTCGATACACCAAGTGCGCTATAAATCGAGGTTCTTGGTTTTCACAGTAAATTATTCATCAAATTCTAATTCATCATAGCTTCCGCCTTTTCAAAAGGTTGGTATGATATGGTTAAGAGTCAAAAAGCAAGATAAATTATTATCCATATAATAAGGAGTTCAGTAAATAGATAAACATGATAAAATAACTCCTTCCTGACTGATTCAAAAAAGTTTAACTTTTAACGATAACAAAGTACCACCCCATTCGCATAGATCTAAATTTATCCAGTTCTCTAAGGATATTCCCGCTGGAAAAAGGAGCGCAGCATGACGAAAACCAACAACAAGAAATTGCTTGACTGGGTGTCTGAAGTAGAAGCCATGTGTAAACCCGACGAAGTCGTCTGGTGTGATGGCAGCAAAAAAGAATACGACGACCTGATGCACCTCATGGTCAACGCTGGTCAAGCGCAACGCCTTGACGACAAAAAACGCCCCAACAGTTTTCTGTTTCGATCTGACCCCTCAGATGTCGCCCGCGTCGAAGACCGCACCTACATCGCCTCAAAAAATGAGGAAGACGCCGGCCCGACCAATAATTGGGTAGATCCCGATCAATTAAAAGAAGACATGAAAAAATCGTACGACGGCTGCATGAAGGGTCGCACCCTGTACGTCATTCCGTTCAGCATGGGCCCCATTGGATCGCCCATTGCCAAAGTCGGCATTGAGATAACCGATAGCGCTTATGTTGTGGTTAACATGCACATTATGACCCGCGTCGGCGATAAAGTTCTCGAAGCCCTGGGCGACGACGGCGAGTTTATCCCTTGCTTGCACTCAATCGGCTCTCCATTGGAAGACGGCAAGGCCGACTCGCATTGGCCCTGCGCCCCGATTGAAGAGAAATATATCTCTCATTTCCCCGAAGACAATTTGATCTGGAGTTACGGCTCCGGTTACGGCGGAAACGCGCTGTTGGGTAAGAAATGCCTCGCGCTGCGCATCGCTTCCGCTATGGCGCGCCGCGAAGGCTGGATGGCTGAGCACATGTTGATCTTGCGCCTCACGAGTCCTGCAGGCAAACAATATCACATCGCCGCCGCGTTCCCCTCGGCCTGCGGTAAGACCAACCTGGCCATGTTGGAACCGACCATCCCCGGTTGGAAATGCGAGTGCGTCGGCGACGACATCGCCTGGATGAAAGTCGGCGACGATGGACGCCTCTATGGCATCAATCCAGAAGCGGGCTTCTTTGGCGTCGCGCCCGGCACCAGCTACAAAACCAACCCGATGGCGATGGAAAGCATCAAATCGAACTCGATTTTCACCAACTGCGTCATGACCGATGAAGACGATGTCTGGTGGGAAGAAATGGACGAACCTTGCGGTCACGGCGTCAACTGGTTAGGCCGCGAGTGGCACCCTGAATCGGGCCGCAAAGGCGCTCACCCCAATGCGCGCTTTACCGCGCCCGCCAGCCAATGCCCGGTGATCTGCCCTGATTGGGAAGACCCCAAAGGCGTACCCATCGACATCTTCTTGTTCGGCGGACGCCGCGCCAGCACCATCCCGCTTGTGACCGAATCATTCGGCTGGGACCACGGCGTTTACATGGGCGCGACCGCCGCGTCAGAACGCACCGCCGCCGCGCTCGACGTCAGCAGCAAACTGCGCCGCGATCCGTTCGCTATGTTGCCGTTCTGCGGCTACAACATGGGCGACTACTTCCAGCATTGGTTTGACATGGGCGATAAATTGGGCGACAAAGCCCCCAAAATCTTCTTCGTCAACTGGTTCCGTAAAACCGAAAGCGGAAAATGGTTGTGGCCGGGCTTTGGCGAAAACAGCCGCGTGTTGAAATGGATCTGCGAACGTCTCGAAGGCAAAAGCGATGCGGTTAAAACCCCGTTTGGCAACTTGCCGACCGAAAGCGCCATCGACCTCAGCGGCCTCGACATTCCCGCTGACGACATGAAAGAACTGTTGCGTGTCGATAATGCCGCCATGTTGGAAGAACTGCCCAGCCTGGATGAGTACTTCAAACAATTTGGCGACAAACTGCCCGCGCGTATGAGAACTCAGTTGGAAGAATTAAAAGCGCGTCTCAGCAAATAAGCGCACCTTTGTTTTCGCGTAAAACACGAACAGGGACGGTCAATCGACCGTCCCTGTTTTTTTTAGCCGGGTAGCGACTGTCTTGGTTGTCAAGTTGTTTTTTCTGGTGAAAGTGGTTTGGCGATGACATTGAGGATACATAGAAGTTTTCGCATTGCAGCAATGAGAGCGGTCATTTTGGCTTTTCCGTTCGCAA
>JAVCCE010000030.1 GCA_030765645.1 Candidatus Hinthialibacter antarcticus
ACAGCAAGGACAGCAAGGACAGCAAGGACAGCAAGGACAGCAAGGACAGCAAGGACAGCAAGGACAGCAAGGACAGCAAGGACAGCAAGGACAGCAAGGACAGCAAGGACAGCAAGGACAGCAATTCGGCGGCGGGGGCAGCCCCGGCGGCAACCGTTCGTTCGCGCAGGTTCCCGGCGACATTCGAACCCGTGAAGGGATGCAGCGTTTCCTCGACGGCGAAGGCGGCGAATTAGATACGTTGCGCAACGCCGAGCAGTTTCTGCCCGGCGATAGTCCGTTTCGGGAGCCGCTAACGCGGGTGCGCGAACAAGCCCAAGAGTTTCGCCGCAGCGGAGAGTATGGCGAGCGCGCGCCTATTTATGAAATGTATCTGGAGAACGTCGCCGAGCCGCTGGTTGAAACCGCACAACGATTAGAAAGCGAAATTCAACGCTTGCTGAAGCAAAAGGAATTTGCGTTGACGGATGAAGGCGATGTTCCGCTGCAATATCAGAAAAAAGTGTCAGAGTATTTTAAAGCCTTGAGTGAATCAGAATCGGCGGATGGAGAGTAATGCAAGAATTCTTTGAATGGCTCAGCGGAGGCCGCAGCCAGGGGCTGGATTCGCTGCAATTTGACTTATCGTTTCCATTCGGATTTGGATGGGCGTTGGTCATATTGATTGCGTGCGGCGCGCTGGCGTCTTTTTTCTATTGGCCCCAATTACAGCGTCAATCCAATTCGCTTCGCTATACATTGGTCGGGCTAAGGACGGCTTCCGTCCTGCTGATATTATTTTTACTGATGGATCCCTGCATCGTCGGACAGCGCATCCAGCCGGGCGAACAAACGGTGGTTTTGTTATTTGACGACTCCAAAAGTATGCAAGTGCGCGATATGGATGGGGCGTCTCGCGCCGCCCGCCTGACGCAGCGTTATGCTCAAGAAAAAGAACATTTCGAAGAGCAGCTCAAGCAGCGTTTTAACGTCGCCAAATATCGGTTCGGCGCTTCGATTGACGCAGTCGGCGACGTTAGCCAGAACCGCTTTGAGCAACCGCAGAGCGATCTGGCGCAAGCCCTGACGCGAACGCAGCAGGAAAATCAGGCCGCAAACATTGCCGCCGTTGTCTTGTTTTCCGACGGCGCTCAGAACGCGGACGGCCCGCTTGGTCTTGAGGACGCGGCGAGCCGGATTTCTGCGCCGGTCTATGCGGTCGGTGTTGGCGAAGACGCCGAATGGAAAGACGCCCGCATCCGTTCGCTCAGCGTGAATCGGACCCATTTTGACAACAGCCCGGTCAGTCTTGCGGTGGATATTCAAACAGAAGGCCTCGACGGCGAAACGCTCCTGCTTGAGTTGTTGGAAGACGGGCGGGTGATCCAGACAAAGACGGTTGATATTGAAACGGCATTGCAATCAAACCAGATTGCAATTGACTTTACGCCGCAAAAAAAGGATTGGGTTGAATATCAAACCCGGATTTCGATTGAAGGACAAACGGTTGATGCGCCGCCCGGCGAAGAGAATTCTATACGTTCTGATGAGACCATTATTCAAAATAACGCGCGCTCGTTTGTGATTGATAACCGCAAGACGGAATACAAAATTTTGTTTTATAGCGGGCGCCCCAACTGGCAGCATAAATTTGTGCGCCGGGCGTTGCTTGAAGACGAACAACTCAAAACCGCCAGTTTGATTTTAATCTCAAAAGCCGAGCGCCAGTTTGTTTTTCGCGGCGCGCGCACAACGACCACCAACCCATTGTTTGACGGTTTCGATCAAGACCAGGACAAGTACGGGCGCTATGACGAACCCATCTTTTTGCGTTTGGGCGTCAGCAAAGATGAATTGACGAACGGGTATCCGCGCGAGGCGAAAGAACTATTTGCGTATGATCTGGTCATCTGGAACGAAGCCGATTTGGGCGACCTGAGTTTAGAGCGGCTTGAATTGACCCGTGAATTCGTCGATAAGCGCGGCGGCGCATTTCTGTTGATCGGCGGCGAAAATATATTTCGTGATGACAAACTCGCCAGCAGCCTCATCGAACCGATGCTGCCCGTTTTGGCGACGCAAATTCGCGGTGACAGTGTCAGAGACCAGGAGCGATTTTCGGTTGAAGCCACCACCGAAGGGTTTGTGTCCGGCGCGTGGACGCTCGACCCCGATAAAGATATGAACCAATTGCGGTGGAGTGAAATGCCCGCGTTGTTTCGATATCATCCATTTCAATTGACGCGGGCGGGCGCGGTGGTGATGGCGCAAGTCCAAGCGTCGGCGGATGGCGCCCGGCAAGCGCCGTTCTACGCGGTGCAACGCTACGGCGCCGGTAAAAGCGCGGTCTTGTCGTCGCCCGAAACCTGGCCCTGGCAAATGAAAGCCGACTTGGAGGACGACTCGCATGAACAACTGTGGCGGCAGATTGTCCGTAATCTGGTCTCCAATGTTCCGCAGCCGATTGCGCTGGTATCGGTCGAAAGCGCGTATCCGGTCGAGACGCCGATTGTGTTGGACGCATTGGTGCGCGATGAACAGTTTGACGCGCGAGAAGGCGCACAGACGGATATGACAATAACGGCGCCGTCGGGGCAAGAATATGTTCTCGGCGTTGAAGAATCGCTGGATGAGATGGGTGTGTATCAAGGCGAGTTTACGCCGACTGAGGTCGGCATGTACCGCTTGTTGATCGAAGCCTCGGCGGAAGAACCCGACGATATCGGAAACCGCGAGTATGCCTTTCTGGTCGAGCCGGATTTAAGCGAATTCCAAAATGCAAAATATGATCCGTCTACGTTGCAATTGGTCGCTGACCAGACGGGCGGCGAGTTGTTGACGTTAAATCAACTGGCTGAAATCCCAAAGAAAATTCCATTCATCAATCAAGAAAAATCCGAGTGGGTCCGGCTGCATTTATGGCACAACCCGCTGTTTTACTTATTGCTGGTTGGGTTGCTGTGCGCGGAATGGTATCTGCGCCGTACGCGCGGGGAGGCGTAAGATGATGAAGCGAATTGCAACGTATGCCTTTCATATCAGTTTGATTTTTATTTGTTTGATTGATCATGCTGATGCTAATCAGGCGGCGTTGATTATTTGCGGCAGCGGCGGCGAGGCGGAATTCGAAGAACGCTTCGCAGACTGGGGCAAGCGGCTTCAAAGCGCCTTCGTTGAACAATTTGGTTTTGAACCAGACCAAGTCGCGCTTCTGACGGAGCGCCCTGAAGACCCGGGCGCTATATCCAACTTAATCAATATTGAACGTGAAATTCAGAAATTAGCGGCGCCGCAAATGAAGAGGGAGGCGGTTTGGATTTTTCTGATCGGTCACGGAAGTTTTTTTGCGCAGCAGGCGAAGTTTCATGTCCCTGGAATGGACCTGACGGCGGAGCAACTTAATGAATGGCTGCGCGAAATCAATGCGCAACATCTTGTGGTACTCAATGCGTCATCCAGCAGCGCGGGTTTTATCAATGCGCTCAGCGGGCCGGGGCGAATCATTTGCACTGCGACGAAAAGCGTCAGCGAAAAAAACGCGACCGGGTATATGCGCTTTTTTCTGGAAGGAATCGAAAGCGGCGGCGCTGACCGCAATTTTGATGAGCGAATTTCTTTTCTTGAAGCCGCGTCCCGCGCGTCAGAACTCACCCAGGCGTGGTATGACTCCGAAGGGCTTATTGCAACTGAGCATTCGCTGCTTGACGACAATGGAGACCAACTCGGGTCGCGCTTGCCAATTGAAGCGCTTGATTCTCGAGATCAAGACGGCAATGTGGCGGCGACGCGTTTTCTGAAAGAATTTTCCTTCCCAGATGACGCGCCGAATGAATGGGTCCAAAACTATCAGGCAACAATGGCTGAAATTTTTGCATTAAAATCTCAAAAAGAGGCGTATGGCGCAGAGGCCTATTACGCGAAGCTCGAACAGCTATTCATCCACGCAGCGACAATCAACCGTCAGATACGCCAATATAAACCCTCCAATTAAATTTAGTGATTAAATTTTTGTCGACCGATCCAGGCGCAGATAGCATGTATGTGTTATATTTTTAAAAGAGATCAAGCGATTTGTTCTTTTTGGATGAATCTTTTTTGTCTAACAGCCGTATATAGAGAGTGCGCCTATTCATTGGGGAGATGAAGAATGAACCGAAAAATTACTTATTTTCTTGTTTTATTGTCGCTGTTTCTAACTTCAGCAAACGCCGACGTGGTTATCAACGAAATTCATTACAATCCTGCGGAACCGGGTTTTGAAGCCGGGTCGTTGCAAGAATTTATTGAATTGTATAACCCGCAGTCAACGCTCATTGATCTATCCGGCTATCAGTTTACCAATGGAATCACCTATGTGTTTCCCGATGGGACGATAATGGGTGCGAATGAATACATTGTATTAGCGCGCGATCCGGCAGACCGGTCTTGGCGCGGCAGATACTCGCCTGACTTGGGGCCGTATGAAGGGCAACTTTCAAATAGCGGCGAGCGCATTCGCTTGGAGCGACCGGATGGTACGATTGTCGAGAATTTTGAGTACCATGATGGCCCGCCCTGGCCGAGAACTTCAGACGGCTATGGTTCTTCGTTAGAACGCATTCAATGGGACCTGCCTTCCGCAGACTTTCACAGTTGGCGGGCTTCGCTTCAGACCGACGGTACGCCGGGTGAAATCAATACCGTCGCCAATGTATTGCCTCGTCCAATGATTATTGGTCACCAGACATTCCCCGCGCATCCGACTTCTGGGGATGCGGTTGCGGTTCAGCTTCACATCGACGCCGCTGACACAATTGATTCCGCGACGTTGCAGTGGGAGGTCGCCAACCAAAGGTCTTCTGGCTCAAACCCGAACCAACCAGAATTTTTAGTGCAAGGTTTTGATCGGTTTCGATATTTTAAGGGAACGAGCGACCCTTCGCCTGGTTTGGAATGGACGCAACCAGAATTTGACGATTCTCAATGGCGCGCCAGTAACGGCGGCTATGGTTATGGCAACGTCGATTTTGTCAGTACGCAATTGGACGACATGCGGGATTCATATACTACGGTGTATATCCGTCGGGCATTCAATGTGCAGGATGTGGATGAATTAGAAACGCTTCTACTCTATACGTTCTACAGCGGCGGTTTTGTCTGTTACATCAATGGGACGGAGGTCGCCCGCGATAATATTGCGGGTGAGGTTCAATTCGCTTCTACCTCGTCAAGAGTGAATAATGCAAACAATCCATCTCTCATTACCATCGAAAATGCCAATGAAGTTTTGGTTGAGGGCGAAAACACAATCGCCGTAGTCGGTCTTGCGCGGCGGTTGAATCTAACGTCTTTCTTGATTGCCGTCTTCTTGCTTGAAGGCGAGCGCCGCGAAGGCTCCGACGAGGGAAGTCATCGCATTGAAATGAACAAGATTAGTACGAGCGACGATGTCGCGATTTATGAGGCTGTCATCCCGCCGAATTTATCGCAATCGTTGGTGCGGTTTAACGCCGCGCTTTCTTTAAGCGATGGCTCGTCTTTGATCCTGCCGCATATCACCACGCTTCGACCATTTGAATCCTACTTTGTTTATGACGGTGAAGTAGAATCAAAACTGCCGATTCTCTGGCCCTATCACGCCTCGGTTTCGCAGTTGACTGAATTTGAACGCTCCGTCACTGGTATGGTAATTCTACCGACGGACGCTGTTTCTCCCTTGGTATTTGACGGCGCACTGGTTTATCCATCACGCGGCGGGACGAAGTTGAAATTCCTGAAGGGCGAAGAATACCGCAACGACCGTACGCTCAACATGATGCCGGAGCGGCCAACCGGCGGAACAACAGCGGGTTCTAGTTCGCCGCACCGTGAACATCTGGGCTATTGGTTTTTCAAGCGCTTCGGCGTGCCTGCGCCGAGAGCTGAATGGCATCGTGTTATCACTAGCGGTGAACATACCCAACAGGTAGTGTTTCAGCAAATCAACGAGCGCTTTTTAGAAATGAACGGCTTAAATCCTAATGCGGACCTATTCAAGCGAAATTACGTTAACCCAAAGTGGGAGCCGCATACCAACAAAGAAAACGGTACGGATGCGATTGATGCGCTGGAGCGGGCAATTCGCCAACGTAATGACGACGATTTGCGGGCCGCGATTGAAGCCAATCTGGTGGAAGAAGAATTTTTGAGCTATAGCGTCGCCTCTGTCCTCACAAGCAACTGGGACGGTTTCCACAACAATCACTGGATGTATCTCGACCCGGATACGCAGAAGTGGCAGATGATCCCTTGGGATTTAGATAAAGCCTGGGGATTTACCGACAGCAATTCGATGTTTGTCCGTATGCCGGTTGAGTTTCCCTTAAACGGCAGTGCCCAACACGCCGGGCGCGAGCCAGGCCCGATTACCGGATGGGTCCATCGGGACGCTACTTATGATGAAGCCTATCGAAACCGCTTACAGTATGAATTGACCCATACGTTCACCGAAGAATTCATGGGGACCAAAATTAACGAAGTCAGAGACTATTTGCTCGAAGATTTAGACTTGCTTGAAAGTCATATCGGCGATTCGCGCAATGAGCGCCGCGAGCAGATCAATGACTCAACTCAAACGATCTTAGACTTTGTCCAATTGCGCCGCGACTATCTGGTTGGTGAATTAGGAACGCCGATTCAGAACTGGGATATCTATTAAGGTTCTTCCCGTATTTGGGTGCTTTATCACAAATTGAATTGCGTTTTTTTAACGCTTTTTCGTGAATTCTTGATCTTTCGCTGTATCAGGCATGAGTACAACTCTGCTTGCTTCAGTGCGGGCTTTCACGCCCTTATGCACAGGCGCTCCCAGAGTTCCACCCATACCTGATTGGTTTGTCAATTTTTGAAATGCCGGAGCCCGTTTCTGAATCCAAAAAATGGCCATCCATCAAGGTAGGTACTCACTTACCGGATGAACCTCTATTAATAAAACCGAAATGGACCGACACCCCGACCGGTCCGGCGTCATAGATGCCGGGCCGGTTGCCGTTATATGGAGTAATCTTGTATAGTTGAACGGCTGTATTCAATTGAGTGAGTTTTGATCGAATTGGAGAAGGAAATGAAAAATACTGGACAAAAATTTTATGCTTTAACGCGAGCGCTGCTCGTTATTTCTGCCATCGCTTGCACGATGAATATTGTGACTGCCGGGCAGTCAAACATGCGGCTCTGGTATGAACAACCCGCAAAAGAATGGGTGGAGGCCTTGCCCGTCGGCAATGGACGCCTGGGCGCAATGGTTTTCGGCGGCGTGGAGCAAGAACGCATTCAGTTTAATGAAGACACGCTATGGAAAGGCGTTCCCCGCGATTATATCAATCCAAAAGCGTTGGAGACACTGCCGAAAGTGCGCCAGTTGTTGTTTGAAGGAAAACAACGCGAGGCGCAAGAAGTCGCCAACGACATGATGAGCCTGCCGCTTAATCAAGAGGCTTATCAACCGTTCGGCGATGTCAATCTTACATTTCCTAAACACCAATCCGTCGAAAATTATGAGCGCGAACTCGATTTAAACACAGCAGTCGCAACCACCACCTATAAAGTGGGCGATGTGACATACAAGCGCGAAGTATTTTCGAGTTTTCCCGATCAGGCCATTGTTATTCGGCTCTCGGCTGATCAGCCAAATGCCATTGATTGTTCAATGGCCCAATCTACGCCGCATCCTTACGTCGATGTTTTGAACACCATTCAAGACGGCGCGGGATTAGTCGTATTGACTGGTCGGCTGGACGGCTACGACCATCCCCCGACAAAATCCTATAAACCAAGTTGCTTGCGCTTTGAATCACAGTTGCGCATCGAAGTAAAAGACGGAAACCTTGCGATCACAGATGAAGGCATTGATGTGGTCGGCGCGTCGGAAGTAATTTTAAAACTCTGCGCCGCGACCAGTTATAAAAACTATCGTGACATTGGCGCCAATCCCTCCCGCCTGTGCGATGAGTATATGCGTCCTGTCGCGGAGAAGTCATTTGATGATTTAAAGCAAGCCCATGTCGCTGATTATCAAAACCTGTTCAACCGCCTTTCAATTGATCTCGGCGAGACGGATGCAGCCAAACAGCCGACCAACGAGCGCATAAAGCAATTTAGCGAACAAGCCGACCCGCAGTTGGTCTCGCTTTATTATCAGTATGGACGTTATTTGCTCATCAGTTGCTCGCGTCCCGGCAGCCAACCCGCGACCTTACAGGGCATCTGGAACCAGGAGTTAAATCCGCCTTGGGACAGCAAGTGGACGGTCAATATCAATACCGAAATGAACTACTGGCCCGCCGAAATGTGCAACCTTTCGGAATGCCACGAACCGTTGTTTTCAATGCTGGAAGACCTCGTCTACACCGGCGGCGCTGTTGCGCGCGAACATTACGGCGCCCGCGGTTGGGTGTTGCATCACAACTCTGACGTTTGGCGGGGCGCGGCGCCGATCAACGCTTCCAATCACGGCATCTGGATGACGGGCGGCGCTTGGTTAAGCCAACATTTATGGTGGCGTTATGAGTTTACCCGCGATGCAGAATTTTTGCGCAATCGCGCCTACCCCATCATGCGCGGCGCGGCGCTGTTCTTTGTCGACTTTTTGATTGAAGACCCCAAAACCGGCTGGCTGATTAGTACGCCGTCTAACTCGCCTGAAAACGGTGGGCTGGTCGCGGGGCCGTCGATGGACCACCAGATTATTCGCAACCTGCTGGGCAATTGCATTCGCGCTAGCGAGATTCTGGGGACGGATGAATACTTGCGCAATACATGGAAATCCATCAAAGAAAAAATCGCGCCGAACCAGATCGGCCAATATGGGCAGTTACAGGAATGGCTGGAAGACAAGGACAATCCCAAAGACGAACACCGCCATGTGTCGCACCTGTGGGCCTTACACCCCGGCAACGAAATCACGCCGCTGCAAACGCCGAAATTCGCCGAGGCCTGCAAGGTAACGCTTTCGCATCGCGGAGACGGCGGCACCGGTTGGAGCAAGGCGTGGAAAGTGAATTTCTGGGCGCGGCTGCATGACGGCGACCATTCATTCAAAATGCTTTCAGAGCTGTTCACCAAAAGCACGTTGCCGAACATGTTTGATACTCATCCACCGTTCCAGATCGACGGCAACTTTGGCGGTATCTCCGGCATCACCGAAATGCTGTTGCAAAGCCATACGGGAGAGATTCACCTGTTGCCTGCGTTGCCTGGCGCGCTCGCCAGCGGTTCAATCAAAGGGCTGTGCGCGCGCGGCGGGTTTTATGTCGATCTCGATTGGAGCGACGGCGTTTTGAAATCTGCCAAGTTAACGGCGCGGGTCAACGCGTCAGGCAAAGTCCGTTATCAAGACAAGGTGGTTCCCGTTGAATTGAAAAAAGGCGAGTCGGTGACATTCGGTAACGATTTGTCGCAAGGCTAGAGCGTTTGTCAAAAATACGTGCGGTAAGCGCGCCCGTAGGGCCCAGCGATAGATACAGTTACGGAAACTCAATCCGCACATAATTCTGGCAACCACTATAAAACGCAAATTGAGAGGAAACCGCCATGCAGAAATTAAAACTTGACCATGTTGCATTCCCTGTGAGCGACCTCGACGCCTCGGTTGCGTTTTACGTGGAAAAACTGGGATTGAAACTGATGTTTCAACAGGTCGATGAAGAGCATGGCGAAGCGTTCGCGTTTCTCGAACTCGAGGGCGGGAATTTAGAACTGCTGCAATCATTAAAAACGCCGGAGGCTGCGACGCCTCCGGCGATCAATGATTTGTTTTGCCCGCATGTTGCAATTCAAGTTGATGACCTGAGCGAGTGGCTAAGCGTTCTTGAAGAAAAAGAGATCGCCGTCGCTAAAGGCCCGCTTGAAATTCCCGGCAAAGTAAAATGGCTTTACTTCGCCGACCCAGACAACAATATAATAGAACTCGTCGAGTGGCTTTAAGGCCTATTCTATTTGCCGAAATGGCGGTCGGCGAAATTCAAATACTGCTGCCAGTCATAATCGGTCACGTCGTGCTTGCCTGTGCGGATATGATAGCGAATGTCATCGCCGACGGGGTGATTGACGCTCGGCTGCTCTTCAACGCCCACGCCTTTCTTACCAAATAATTCATAAACTTGGCCCGCGAATTTCGCTGAAGTGAATTCGCCTTTGGGGTCTGCCCAGCGGTCGTCTTGTGCGCTGGCGACGTACACCGGACGCGGCGCAATCAATGCGATCAGCATGTGTTGGTCAACAGGCAGCGCGTCTTCGTTTTCGTTATATTGGTTGAAATTATCATTGAACCAATGCGGAAACGCGCGGTTGATGCGCCCGACGGTTTCGCCGAAGCGCCGCCGCGACAACGCCGCGCCGCCGCAGCCCGAATCATTTGAGATGACCAGGGCGAAGCGCTCATCGCTGGCGCCGCCCCACAGCGAGGTCTTACCCAAGCGTGAGTGCCCCAACAGCGCAACTTGTTTTTCATTGATCTGCGCGTCTCGTTCAAAATAATCCATCACGCGGCTGAGTCCCCACGACCAGGCGCCGATGCTGCCCCATTCGTTGGGTTTTAACTTGTAATCTTTGGACGGATAAAAGTAAGGCTGAATGCCGTTTTGAAAGCCGTCGTCATAATCGGGATCAATATCATAGTAATACACCGTCGCGAGGCCGTATCCACGGTCGAGTATGGCGTCGACCGCCCAGCGGCTGCTGCTGGCTCCACGGCTCTCATCAACATTTGGCGCTTCGCCTTTGCGCTTCATTTCCGCCAGCCAACTGTCGCTGACGCGAATGTCCGGGTCGGCGTTGATGGTGTGGTTGCCTTTGAAGTTGAGTCCGACGAATACGGGAACCGGCGCCTTGGCGTTCTTGGGGAGATACACCAGTAGTTCGATTTTATACCCCGCCTGTTTACCAAAGGGATACAGCGTGACCTGTTTGCGTATCGCTTTGCCGCCAAGCGCGTCGTTGTCGGTTTCAACATCTGAATCGAGCGGAAACGTCTTGGCGGGCGTTTTGCCGAATACGTGTTCTTCAAACAGCGCAAACACTTCGGGGCGCCGCTTTTCGGTCCAGTCTTTGGCGGTTTTGACGACGGAACCGTCTTGGCAAACCAGCAGTTCCGGCAACTCGTAGGGCGGAATCTTGTTTTCGTCGTAGTTTGGAACAAAGTCTTGTGAGGTGGAGGTTTGGATCGTCATTAGCAATAGGGTGATGATAAATAAGATAGACTGAGTTTGTGCTTTCATGGTTTCCCCGCATCAAATGTTCTGTGATGCTTGAAGCATACCATAGATCAATCGGGATTTAAAATAGCGCATCGTATTTTTTAATGAGAGAGCCCCAGCCATATTGGACGACGGTGTGACGCAAGTTTGGCAATTGATTTTGCGCTGCGCGTTGAATTGTGCGTTCTAGTAACGCGGGGAGTCCTTCGTCTTCGTCATAGAGCGTTTGAGAATGAAATTCACGGGGGACCAAGTTTGGATAATTCAATCGGCGCGGCAGAATCGGAAACGCGCCTGAATAGACGGCTTCGACAATACTCAGCCCAAAAAATTCCTGCGTTGCGGTTGAGACCACGATGTCGCTTTGGGCCAACAGATTGGCGTAGTCGCGGCGCGTGGGCGCGTAGCCATAGTGGACCAAGCGTGAACCGAGGATGCGCTTGAGATCAAGAAACTCGACCGGCGTTTTGTGGAACTGCTCTCCGCATAAAATGGCCCGGAATTCACAGCCGTTTTTAAGCAGCGTTTTCAAGGCTTTCGCGAACTGTTCCGGTTTTTTGTCGCGGTCCCAACGATGGTTCCATAAGACGACGGGCGGCCCGCCGTCGCGAACCGGCGCGTCATGTAGCTCATCAAAATTGACCGGCGGCGCAATCACTTGTGACGCGGCCTGTTTGGCTTCGAGTTGCTCAGCCGAGGGAGCAACATCAGCAATTTTCGACAAGACGGATTGGATGCCTTCAAAGAAACTCTGTTTGTTAAATTCTGAATTGAACACAACCTCGTCTGCTGTGAGCACCGAGAGCAAATTTGTAATGGCAAAATGATAATCAATTCGTTCATCGGGATGCAGCGGATAGGTAATTTGATTTTCATGTAGATAATATATGGCAGGCGTTTGCGGTAATGTGCGCCGCGTCAGCGCCATGAAATCCGCCAGATTTAACATGCTGCTTGCAAGCACGGCGTCCCAGTGTTGGTGCGCAAGTTGGGCGTTAAATTCTTCGGCCAGTGAAATCGCCGCGCCCCGCATACGCCATTTCCACTTTCGGGCTGGCAGGGTGAGCAAGTGGATGTCATGGCGGGAATGTTGGATCAAACCGTCGATCCACTCGCGGTGAGAGCCGCCATAATAGGGTTCGAGCGCAAGGATTTGTTTTGCTGACATTGAAATTGTACTTTACTCGCTATCGTTATTCTTTGTATGATGGGGGTTAATGATACCGTAGGAGAATGAATATGCAAATTCGGCGTGATTTTTTGAAGACCTCATCGTCTACACTAATGGCGGGCGCGTCAGGGTTGTTGAGTCTAAACGCATGGGCGCAAGAGGCGGGCGACCGGCCAGCGAAAGCAAAAGGCGTAACCGTGTTGAATCCACGCAATCGCGTCCCGCTGAGTTTTATCATTGACGACTCGACTTGCTTGGTGAATCTCGCGCATTTTGGCATTCCCCATTTTAAAGAAGCGTTTCCTGAGCGTTACAAACAAGATTGGCGTTCGCTGCCGCGTGAAATTCCTGACGACTTTGTGCGAAAGTTTGGCGGCTGGTGTTCGGAACACGGCGTCAAAGGCAAGTACAGCATCGTGCCCTATCCCGCCTGCGTCGGTTGGATGGACCGTGACTTGCCGGGGTGGAGTAAAAAAGAACTGGACGACAGCATCAAACTCGTCAAGGAAGAGATGACGCCCAACTGGGATATCCACCCCGAAATGATTTCGCATACCTGGGTCATCAATACGAAGACGGGTCGGCCTTATCCCGAGCGCACCGAACAGTACATGGAAAATTTTGGCTGGACAGTCGGCAAGTCGGTCGATGAACTCGCCAATTATATGTCGTATGCGTTGCAAATTTTGCACAACATTGATTTGCCCTGCGAAGGCATCACTACGCCGGGCGGTTTTGGCAATCGCGTCTTGCCTGAACTGGCGCAGGCGACCCTGGAGTCGTGCCGCGACGTGTATCAGGCGGAGATTCCCCATTACTTCCGCCACCTGTATACCGACGAGCGCAGCGTGGCGCCGCGCGTGGAATATGCGTCAGGCCTCGACGGCGACGACCCGCGCTGCGTGGTTTCGATCATCGGTTGCACAGGCGACTGGTTCGGCGGCTGGGACGGCCTTGTACCGGGCAACGTCAACAAGTTCATTACCCCAAACCTCGAACAAGGCCGCATGGTCGATGTGATCGAGCGGGGCGAGCCTGCGATTATGGTTTGCCATTGGCCGGGCATTTATTATAACGGCGACGAAATCGGCTTCACTATTTTCAAAGAGGTTGTGCGTCGCGTCCATGAAAAATATGACAACGTGGTATGGATGAAACTCAGCGAGATCGCCCGCTACTGGGCGGCGAAGGAACTTACGCAGATTACGCTGAAAGACGGCGCCATCGTTTTGAACGCGCCCTACGCTTGCCCTGGGTTCACCATTGAATGCGAGATGGAAAACGCCGCGCAGCCCCAGCTGGTCTGCAAAAATCAAACGGCGCCGCTTGAGAACAAGGGGCGCCTGTTGGATTTAGAGAGCGGGTATTTTGTTCAGCAAGAAAAGAAATTAGCGCTCTGTTTTGATTTGCCCAAAGGCGAGTCGGTCATTCAGTTTGGGTGACGCGAATTGGAAGCATATATATCCGCAGATATTTTGTGGAAATAACGAAGAGTTAAGGACTGCCCTGGTCGTTCAGATACAAAGAGAGATGCACGCACGCCAGAATTTATTGCTTCTGCCTAAGTTTGCATTGATGGGCCAACACGTAATTAAAGTGTTTTTCTATGATTGAATGGTTATTGGTTTTGACCAGCAGGCGCCGTCGCTGCTGCCTGTGAAAACCGTTGATTCGCATTGGAAGTCTGCTGTGTGCAGCGCGGCGATTTTGCGTACGCTCTGTGCGCCTTTACGGCCCTCGCATAAGAAACACACCACCCCGCCCGAACCGCCGCCTGTTATCTTGGCGCCGTAGATTCCGTTCTCCGGGCCGAATTCAATGGCGCGTTCGACCAGCGCGTCTGTCGCGTCGCTGCCCAAGCGGCATCGGTTATATCCCTGGTGCGATTGCATCATCAATTCGCCCAATTGCATACAACAAGCCTCGCGCTCAATTTTATTGAGTGAGGTTTGGTTTAGATGCTGAGCAATCATGCGAAATATTTTGACGCGCTGATTTTCATAGATCGGATATTGCGCGCAAGACCGAACGGAATACGAGCGCGATGCTTTCGGCGTGGTATAGGCGTCAATTGTGTTGCCATACTGCTCGATGAATTTCTTGCCCGAGATGCTAACCGGAAGCAATGACGCAAAATCTTTTTCGAATAACGATGGCGTGATGTTCGCTAAATACCCTTGAAACGGTAGTGCGTTTTGATCGTGTTTATTTTTCGCTTGCGCCAGTTTTGTTTTAGAAACGCCCAATTGATTGGCAATGACGGAATAGCCCATGAACGCCGCCGTCCGAGCGTCTCCGTAGGCGTTGCCGTTCACTGAATGACGAACGCCGCTGTCGATTCCGATGATTTGTAGGTTGCGGGGAATCTCGACGGGTTTGCCGACGATATCGGGCTGGCACAAAATCGGCAGCAGTTTGTTTGCGCGTCCAAAATAGCAGGCAAGCTGGTCCATGAGTCCGCAGGGCGCGCCGACGATCTCGTTTTCAACGCGCTGCGCTAAGACCGGTAACTGGTTGCCGGGCAGTTGAATTTTTAATGCGCGGCATAACGCTGACATCACAGCCGTCTCAAGCGCGGCGGAAGATGATATGCCTTTGCCAATGGGTACCTTGGTTTCGATCCAAAAATCAGCGCCTTGGATTGGGGCGTCCGCGTCGTGAATCAATGCCAGTGCGCAGCCAAAAATATACGCCGACCATGAGTTTTCCTCATCGCCATTGAGTATATCATGCGCGTGCGCGTAAAAATTTTTCTTGATGGAAGGGAACTGTTTGAGGCTGCATTCCGCCGTTTCAGCGTGTCCCGCCCGTTTCGCGGATGCGCTGTGTACGCGCAGCGCGCCGTCGTTTCTCAGCGCAACATAGACGCCGGTGCGTTCTTTGATCGGCATCTGCAAAACGCACGAACCCGAATAGTCGCCGATGCCGCCCATCACGTCGATGCGGCCGGGCGCGGACGCAAAAACCACTTGTCGGTTGGGGCCGAAAAATCGTTTCATCTGGTTGCTGAGTTTCATTGATGGGGCCCAATCATGAATCCAGTTTGACGCGCCTGAGTTCTTCCGCCTTCACTTCGGGCATGGTATCCGCCATGAAGTTGCCGCCGCCAATTTCTGGCCCTGCGAGAAACTTTTGCAAACCCGGTTGGCGCAAGGGCGGCTGCAATAATAAGTGTAAGTGATGCGGCGAGTGGTTGCCATGGTCGACGGGCGCTTGCAGAATCGACATCACATAAGGAAAGGGGACGCCATACAGCCCGTCGTAGCGCCGGACCAAATCTTGAAAACAAGCCGCCAGATCATGCAACTCGTCGTCTGACATCGTCGCCAGCGTTGCGTGTCGCTTTTTTGGGAAAATCATCACTTCATACGCATAGCGGGCGAAGTAGGGAACAAACGACAGCGCGTTGTCATTCTCAGTGATGATACGTTCGCCCGATTCGAGCTCGTGTGATAAAATTTCTGAAAATATATTTTTGTTGTATTCCGCGTCGAATTGCCGCGCCGCCCGCAACTCCTGTTCGACCAAAGCGAAGGTGAAATTGGTCGCATAAATCTGGCAGTGGGGATGGGGGTTTGATACGCCGACCATGGCGCCGTGGTTCTCAAAAATTAATGCAAATTCAACCGCTGGATTATTTTTGAATTCCTGCATCTGCTCGCGCCAGGCGAGAAATACGTTGGTTGCTTGTTCGGGTAAAACGTCCGCCAGGGTTACGTTGTGGCGCGGATCATAACACACCACCCGCGCGATGCCGTCCGCGCGCGTTTTTTTGAATAACGCCGGGTGGCCTGATTGCGCCGCTGGATCAATAGGAGGCGCGTTGTCGCCAACGACGGGAAAGTCGTTGTCAAATATATAGACGCCTTTGTAGTCGGGGTTCACTTTGCCGTTGGCGCGTTTGTTTCGCGGGCACAAATAGCAATCAGGCAAGTATTCAGGAACGGGTTCGGACGCGCTGGCTAACGCGCCGCTCCAAGGCCGGGCGTTTCGGTGCGCCGAATACACCACCCATTCCTGACGAAGCGGATGCCATCGCTGCTCCCATTGCCCCAAAAATTCATTGCTCATAATTCGTTCACAAAATGACAAGATTGATTCAACGAAACCAAAAAATACATGAAGTTTTTGAATTCAAGAAAATAAGTATAAACGAAATTCGGCGTCTTGGACACCGATTTGCGAAAACGACAAACCAAATTGCGAATATGAAATAAAAGGGCAATTTCGTTTTGATTACAACTTGACGCTGATGTGAACCTTGGTTTAACGTAAATGCAATAAAGGTATTTTTCTCATTCTCCACATCCGGGTTTTTATAAAATTGCATGAATAAACTACATCACAAAATTGAGTACGACGCCGTTGTGAAATTCCTGATCGAAGTGGGCGAACGGGTGCGCGACCGCATCCGCCATTCGTTGATTCATCAGTCGATTGCAGAACGCTCCAGCGTTGCGGAAGAATGCGACGAAGACACCATTTTTCAGATTGACCGTGATGTCGAATCCATCATCGAACCATTGTTTGAAGAGCGGGCCGCTGAACTGGGCGGCATTGTGTTAATTGCAGAAGGCATCGGTGAAGACGGCGGCGTTGTGTTCCCTAAAGGGACGAATGAGAGCGACGCGGCGCTGCGCATCATTATGGACCCGATCGACGGGACGCGCGGCATCATGTACGACAAGCGCTCGGCGTTTTATCTCGCTGGCGCGGCGCCAAACACCGGCGGCGTTCAGTCGCTGCTGGACGTTGACGCGGCGGTGATGGTCGAACTGCCGACCTCGCGCAGTTATTTGAGCGATACCTTTTGGGCGGTGCGCGGGGGCGGCGCCCATCGCGTCACCCGAAACTTATTCAAGAACGAAGATACGCAAACCAAGATCGCTCCATCCAGCGCCAAAACCATCATCGGCGGCTTTGGCCAGATCAGCCGCTTTTTTCCACCCGCAAAAGAAATCCTGGCGAAAATTGAAGATGAAATGGTGGATGTGATTCTCCCTGAAAAACCCACTGGCAAAGCGGTCTTATTCAACGATCAATACATTTCGTCCGGCGGGCAACTCTATGAATTGCTGATGGGGCACGACCGTTTTATCGCCGATATTCGGGCGGCGCTATACCGGACGCTCGCGTCTCGGGGCGAGTGGACGGGAATGACTTGCCACCCCTATGATGTCAGCGCCCACCTGATCGGGAGCGAAGCGGGGATTCATATTACCAACGTCAACGGCGGTGAATTAGACTCGCCCATGGATACTATTTCCGATGCGGATTGGATCGGCTACGCAAACGCTTCCATTCGCGAAGAAGTGGAGCCAGTATTACAAAATATCTTGAAGAAATATGGTTTGATTTAATTGCGATTGTTTTGAATTGAGGAAAGCGGTTCATTATTCATTGAAAGGGAAATGTGATGGGATCCTTAGACTGGGGAATCATACTTGGATATTTTGTGCTGCTTTTCGGGCTGGCCTGGTGGGTCATCAAGAAAAGCAAAGACACCACCGACGACTACTTTCTCGCGGGGCGCAACCTGAGTTGGTTTATTGTTGGCGCTTCGATTTTCGCTTCTAACATTGGCTCTGAACATATAGTCGGTCTTGCGGGTTCAGGAACGACCGACGGCGTGGCGATGGCGCATTATGAATTGCACGCCTGGTGTTTGCTGATCTTGGGCTGGGTGTTTGTTCCGTTTTACATGCGCTCTCAAGTTTTCACCATGCCCGAATTTTTAGAGAAGCGCTTTAGCGAGCCTGCCCGTTGGATTCTCTCCATCATTTCGCTGGTCGCTTATGTATTGACCAAAGTCGCGGTGGGAATCTTCGCTGGCGGCGTGGTGTTTCGCACCTTGTTGCCGGAGATTCAACTCGACCTCGGCTTTGTGGTGATGGACAGTTTTTGGATCGGTTCGATTCTAGTCATAGTCCTGACCGGGATGTATACCATCTTTGGCGGCTTGCGGGCCGTCGCGTACACCGAAGCGCTGCAAACCGTTATTCTCGTCGTCGGTTCGTTTTTAGTGACCTGGTATGGACTCAAAGCGCTAGGCGGTTGGAGTGAACTGCGCGAAATATGCGGCTCGGAAATGTTTAACCTTTGGAAACCGCTGGTTCCGGCGGGAATCGAGGGCACCTGGGAGCCTGTCCGCGAAGAAACCCGCATGGCGTGGTATTTCAACAATAATTATCCCTGGTTGGGCATGTTGTTCTGTGCGCCGATCATTGGTTTGTGGTATTGGTGTACCGACCAATACATCGTACAGCGCGCCTTGGGCGCTCCGAACGAATCGGAAGCGCGCCGGGGCAGCATCGCGGCGGCGTTTTTAAAATTATTGCCCGTCTTCATTTTCATTATTCCCGGTTTGATTTGCTTTGCGCTGGCCGAAAGCGGGAAGAACGCTGAACTCGCGAGCGTGTTGTTTACCAACGGTGAATTAAATAACGAAATGTCGCAAGCGGCGTTTCCGTTGATGGTCAAGCACGTCTTGCCGGAGGGCGTACGCGGCATCGTCGTCGCGGGCTTGCTCGCAGCGTTGATGAGTTCGCTCGCAGGCGTCTTTAACGCATCATCGACGTTGTTCACGATGGACTTGTATTCAAAGTTCGACCCGAAAGCGACCCAGAAAAAACTGGTTTGGATCGGGCGTTTCGCGACGGCGGCCATGGTCATTATCGGCCTGATGTGGGTGCCCGTCATTCAAGGCGCGCGCGGGCTGTATGACTACCTGCAAGGCGTACAAGGCTATCTGGCGCCGCCGATATTCGTGGTCTTTTTTATTGGCGTGTTTATGAAGCGCGCCAACAGCGCCGGATGTCTGGCGACGTTGATTATCGGCTTTTTGCTGGGCGTGTTTCGTCTGGCGGTTGATACGCCAGTGTCGCTTCAAATGGCGGGCTATGAAGACGGCTATACCCAAGGCACGTTCTTCTGGTTTATCAACAATGTGTACTTCCAATACTACAGCCTGTTCATCTTTCTCGTTTGCGTGGTGACCATGATCGGCGTCAGTTTGCTGACCCCCGCGCCGGACGAACAACGCATCAGCGGCCTCACCTACGGCACTGTCACTGACGACCAGCGCTCGTTGTCGCGCAGCAGTTGGGATTGGCGCGACGTGCTTTCATCCGTTATGGTCATGGTTGCGATTCTCATTGCGTATATCTATTTCAGCGGCTGAGATTAACAGAAGAAACTCTGTCTCGTACGAAGACAAAGTTAAAGTATAAATGCGTCGGGGATGTCTCTCTTCGTTGAAATCAAGATTAAAATGGGGAGGGCGAACCTCCTGGTGGGCCTCGTAAAAAAACGATACCTTTTCTCGTTATCGCGGCTCGGCGGGAGCCTCGCCCTCCCCCTCTAACTCAATGAATGGTCGGTGAATCAACTCTCCGCACTTATATGCTTGAAACGGCCTTCTGTATAATTAATCGCCTACGTCCTCCTCTTCATACGCCCGCTTTGATCGACAAGGTGGAAGCGGTAACCGGCCTATCAAATTGGGGCGGCGACGAATTTCTCGAACCGCTTGAGGTTTTACTTGATTCAATCCACCGTGAGGCGCGGCTCAGCCAGCAGGGCCATTTTGTTTTGTATCAACACTACATGCGTTTATTGAAAAATCTCCTCGGCATCAATCAAGACTGGAAGCGCGAGCCGAATATCCACCAGGTTGAAATCAAGGCGCCGATTTTCATCTTAGGATTTCCCCGCACGGGAACGACGTACTTGCATCAACTCATGGCAAACGACCCCGCGCATCGCACCTTGCGCTATTGGGAACTGCTGTTCCCCTCGCCGCCGCCTGCGCCGAATACGCCTGAGGACGATGCGCGGATTCGCGAGGCCAAGCGGTTTTGTTATTGGATCGGAAAAATCTCGCCGAAGTTATATTCCATCCATGCGTTGGACGCGATGAGCGCCGAAGAGTGTTGTTTCATCTTCGACCATTGGTTTCTCGACCGCATTAACCACTTGGTGTTTGACGTTCCGACGTATGTGAAATGGTACGACCAATACGACCATCGCGCCTCGTATGTGTTCCATAAAAAAATGCTGCAAACCTACGGCGCAAATTTCCCGCCGCAGCCCTTTCTCTTAAAAGCGCCGCGCCATTTGTTTTGTCTGGATGCGTTGCTTTCGGTTTATCCCGATGCGCGCATTGTTTGGACTCATCGCGACCCGCTCGAAGCGCTGCCGTCGTTATGCAGTCTCAGCGAAACCGCCCGCGCCATCGTGTCGAAGGACATTCATCCCGAACGCATTGGGCGCCGCTGTCTTGACCATCTCGCCGTTGAGTTTGAATCGGGCTGGAAGGCGCGGCAGGCGGCGGGGGAAGGGCGTTTTTATGACGTTGCTTACAACGATTTGGTACGCGACCCGGTCAAAACCGTGCAGGCTATCTATTCCTATTTTGATATGGAGTATTCCGGCGCATTGGATGAGGCGTTGGAGGCCGAAGCCGACCGGCAACAAAATCGAAAGCATCAACCGCATCGCTATTCGCTAGAGCAATATCATCTTAACCAAGGCGAAACTCACGAACGGCTTTCAGATTACATTGAGCATTTCAGTTTTTACATTTGATAATTCATGTGAATTGAAAAAATCCTCTGGTTTTTGGGTGGGTTTTTAATGTGGATAAATCAGGGGGAGGGCGAACAAACCGTACGCTAGGCATCTCGCCGAATGAACAATTTCATCGCCCTGCGAGTTCGTTGGGAGAAATCACCGGGGTTCCCGCCCGCCAGTTTTCAACTTCTTGGTTCGCATTCTGACGAATCACATCGGCGACGGCGGGTTGAAGCCCATGCTCAATAGCAAGGGTTAAATCATTTTCCATTCCAGCCGGGTCATCCATCACCAATTTGAGAAACGCACGGTTAATATAGATTTGAAAATCGCGGGATTTTTTTTGAATGCGCTGGTCATAAATAATGAGGGCATCAAGATAGGCGTCCCGCGCGTCGTCTGTTCGCTTCAATTGCTCTAACGCGCAGCCTCGTACAATATGCGCTTCGGCGAAGCCGGGGTCGATCTCGACCGCTTGGGCGAGCAGGGTTTCGGCCTGTCGCCAATCACCGTCTTTCATCGCATCCGTCGCCTGGTCGGCGAGGAGCCATGCCTGGTCTTGCGACTCGCCGCAGGAGATCAGTAGAAAAAAGAGTGGGATCAATAATAATAATGTTTGTTGTTTCATGTTGTTCGCTCGTTCGGCGGTTTTCTCGCCGGGTCTCTGTATGTATGATTCATCATACCGCGCTTATCGCGTATTCCAACGATTGTAGTTTATAACGATGCCAAAAACGGGAAACCAGCCGCCGCACGCCAAAGAAGATCTCTCGCCGATGATGCAGCAATATGTCGAGATGAAAGAAAAATGCGGCGACGCCATTCTATTGTTTCGCTGCGGCGACTTCTATGAAATGTTCATGGAAGACGCCGTCACTGCGTCGCAGGCGCTCGACATCGCGCTCACCAAACGCGGCGGCGGACAAGGCAAGAGCGTCCCGCTGGCGGGCATCCCCTATCACGCCGCGCAAAATTATATCTACAAACTCACCCGCCAGGGCTTCCGCGTGGCGGTGTGCGAACAGATGGAACTGCCGCAGAAGGGCAAGAAACTGGTGCGCCGCGAACTGGTGCGCACCATCTCGCCCGGCGCCATCATTGATTCTGACGTCATCGACGGCAAAGAAAACAACTACCTCGCCGCGCTGTTCGACGGAGGGATGCAGGGCTGGGGGCTGGCCAGCGTCGATGTGACCACTGGCGAATTCCGCGCCACTTGGGAAACCGGGCCGGAAGGTTGGAACTCGATTCTGGCTGAACTCGCGACTCTCGCACCAAGTGAACTCCTTGTTGATTCTGATTCGCGCGACGACGCCGAGTTGCAAAAGCAGCTGCGTTCTTCATGCGATGCGTTATTGACCAGCGCGCCGGGCATGGCGTTCTCAACCGAGCGCTTTGCAGAATTTGAGGTCGAGCCTGCGCCCACGCCGGGGCTGCAAGGCAGCGACGCCGATCAATCGTTGGCGCTGAGCGCCGCGTCGGCGATTTTGCATTATTTGCAAGGCAACCAAAAAGAGACGCTGGAGTACATTCAGTTTGTCGAACTCTACCGTCGCAGCCAGTTTCTCATTGTTGATAAGAACACCGAGCGCAATCTGGAACTCATCACCAGCGCCAGCGGCGGCGGAAAAAAACATACGCTGTTGGGCGTGCTTGATCTGACGGTCACGGCGATGGGCGGACGCCTGCTGCGGCAATGGATCGTGCGTCCGTTAATTGATGAAAAGTCGATTCGCCTGCGTCAGGATATGGTGCAGGCGTTGGTTAACGATCCCAACCTGCGCGAGACGGTGCGCGATGCGCTGCGGTCTGTTTATGATTTGGAGCGCCTGCTAGGCCGGGTCACGTTCGGAAACGCCAACGCCCGCGATCTGGCTGCGCTTAAGGTCTCGTTGGAGCAAATCCCTTCGATCAACACGCTGCTCGAAACCGTCAACGCGCCCGACATGGTGCGCCGCGCCCTGCAGCGCGAAGAAGACCCGCAAGCGAAACAAATCGCGCCGCCGGGCGGCGAGTGGGTCGACCCTGTGATGGAAGTGCGCGAACTGCTGACCGCCGCCTTGCAGGACGAACCGCCGCTGACGGTGCGCGAGGGCGGCATGATTCGCGACGGCTACGAAAGCGAATTGGATGAACTGCGGTCATTGCGAAAAGACGGGCGCGGCTACATCGCCAAATTGCAGGAAGAAGAACGCGAGCGCACCGGGATCACCTCGCTCAAGGTCGCTTACAATCGCGTCTTCGGCTACTACATCGAAATCACCAACCTCCACAAAGACAAAGCGCCCGAGCATTACATCCGCAAGCAGACTCTGACTAACGCTGAACGCTACATCACGCCGGAGTTGAAAGAATTCGAAGCCAAGGTGCTGAACGCCGAAGACCGCATCGGCGAGTTGGAATACCAAATCCTACAAAAATTATTGCAAGCCGTACTCGGTTACGCAGTGCGCATCAAAGCCGCCGCCCGCGCCTTGTCGAGGTTAGACTCATTGCAGAGCCTCGCCGAAGCCGCCTCGCGTTATCGCTATTGCCGTCCTGAAGTTAACGCAGACGGCGTACTTGATATTCACGAGGGGCGCCACCCGGTTTTAGAACGCGCCGCCGTGGTCGACCAGTTCGTGCCCAATGATTGCAAGTTGGATATGGACTCGCAGCAGATGGCGATTATCACCGGGCCCAACATGGCGGGTAAATCGACCTACATTCGCCAAGTGGCGTTGATTGCTTTGATGGGGCAGATGGGTTCGTTTGTGCCCGCTGCGTCGGCGAAACTCGGCGTGATCGACCGCTTGTTCAGCCGGGTGGGCGCATCCGACGACCTCGCCCGCGGGCGCTCGACCTTCATGGTCGAAATGAGCGAAGCGGCGCATATTCTCAAACGGGCAACCGCGCAGAGTTTGGTGATCCTCGATGAAATCGGGCGCGGTACTTCGACCTTCGACGGCGTGTCGCTGGCTTGGGCGATTGTCGAATATTTGCATGGGCTGCGCGGCAAGGGCGTCAAGACGTTGTTCGCAACCCATTACCACGAACTGGCGGCGTTAGAAGAGATTCTCTCCCGCGTGATGAATTTCCATGTGCAAGTGTCGGAGAGCGCGGGGACGGTGTCGTTTCTCTATCGCATCGCGCCGGGTTACACCGACCACTCGTACGGCATCCACGTCGCTGATCTGGCAGGCGTTCCCAAACGCGTCACTGACCGCGCCCGAAAAATTCTCAAGCGCCTCGAACGCGGCGAGCATCTCGCGTTTCAAGCGCAAGAAAAAGACCCCGGCGATGAATTTCAGATTTCATTGTTCTCGATGATGGATGAACCCTTACGCGCCCGTCTCGCCGACTTGGACGTGAACGCGCTTTCTCCAATGGACGCCCTCAATCTGCTCGCCGAACTCGCCGCCGAAGCGCAGGGGAAATAAAGGGGATTCTTTCTGTCGTAATAATCCCCAATTATGGACATAAACATACACGCATTTTTTTCTCAGTAGAATGATGATGTCGTTGAATGAACTGCTTTATTTCATCCCGTGTCAGTAGTACCATTCCTTTACTCTCCTCGTTTATGCAACAAGCAACGCTTCCCGTAGATGGTGGTTCGTTGATTTCTCCTTTCTCCCAAGCCGGCCAACGCAGACTCGCCTTTTGGAGCGTGATATTCATCGCTTTCTGTATAGGTTTGTTGAATATCAATCGCGACCTTTATGAAACCACCGAAGGCCGATATGCAGAATGCGCGAGAGAAATGTTGGTGAATATGGATTTTTCCCATCCAACATTAAATAACGATGCGCATTGGACCAAGCCGCCGCTTACCTATTGGGCGATTGCGGCGGGTATTTATATCGCTGACGGCGGCGAATGGGGTGTGCGGTTATATTTGTTGTTTTCGTTTATTGGCGCGACAGTTTGCGTTTACTGGTTGGCTGACAAAATCTGGGGAGCGTCAGCCGCGCCAATCTGTGCGCTTGTTTATTGCACATCGCTATACCCCGCCGTTTCATCCGACATCGTTTCGACGGACGCTTTATTGACCTTTTGGGAAGCGTTAGTCTTGCTTTTTTTTTGGATCGGATTCAGCGAGCGCAAAGCCTGGGCGTATATCGCAATGTGGTCAGCGCTGGGAGCGGCCTTTATGACCAAAGGCCCGCCGGGCTTGTTGTTCTTTTTGGCCATTGCGCCGACGTATTATATCGGCAAGAGAAATGGAAAGGGCGGCCCTTCGCTCTTTTCACCAATAGGAATTATTTGTTTTATCGTGATTGGCTTGGGCTGGTACATTTATGAAGCAATACAAACGCCTGGGTTATTACATTATTGGTTGGGTTCAGAAGTCTATGAAAGAGTCTTGACCGACCATTTTAAACGCAATTCACATTGGACAAATATTTTCACCGTTTATGGAACAATACTATTATTTGGGTCCATGCCGTGGGCGCTCGTTCTGCTCTTTCATTTCAAGAGAATATTCCAAAAAAGCAGCCGCGTTTTCCGGTCGATCTTTCAGCCCGGCTATCTTCATTATTTTCTTCTTTCGATGGCGATCATTACGCCCTTCATCATTTTTTGCATCAGCGAATCGCGCCTTCACCTTTATCTATTGCCGTTATTCGTCCCCATCAGTCTGTTGGTTGGTCGCGGCGTTTTTGATTTTTTTGAAGCCGTCACGTTAAAGCGCTATTTTATCGGAGTTTTGGCGCTTGCTCTTTTGCTTGTGTGCACAGGTAAAATCGTTGTCGCAAGCAAAAAAAGCCGAAAAAGCATGAAGCCGGTGGCCATGCAGGTAGATGATGTATTGGCGTCGCTGGATGATAAAACGGAACTCTATTATTTTGGCGACCAGATTCCCTATAGCGTTCAATATTATTTGGGGCGCCCTATTGAGCAGATTATTGTCAATAATGAAGACGCAAAATCTCATTTTACAATTCAATCCATTCAGCAGCACTTCATTGTCGATCTTCAGAGCCATATAAGGCCGGTGGTTTTGGTTGATCGCGGGCATCTCACGATGCTGGAAGACCTGCTTTTTGGTTATGCTCCAAATGTAGAGATACTAAACTTCTCGGGCAGGCAGGTCCCTTCCATCCCAACTCCGGTACCAATAGATCAAGAAGTCGAACATAGTAAATCCGATGTTATTTTAATCGTGATTCATTAGTATCTTCTGGTGTCGGCATTCTTTTTGTCGAATTTACCACCTTCATCGCTTGACTTTTTCATGTAAAACAACTAATTGTGTTACTAGAATGAATATTTTAAATTGATCGAAAAAAGTTGAAATGGGGAAAAAGATGAACCGTAAGTCTGAAGGTTTTACATTAATTGAACTTTTAATTGTTGTCGCAATTATTGGAATCCTCGCCGCTATCGCCGTACCGAATTTTATCAACGCTCAGATGCGCGCTAAAATCGCTCACGTCCAGTCTGATTTCAAAGCGATGGCGACATCAATGGAAATGTATCAGATGGATAACAATATGTATCCGCCTCCGTTTAAATTGAGCGCATTGACGTCTCCAATTTCATATATGTCTTCTGTCCCACAGGATATTTTTCCGCCGTCGTATGATTTCGCCAGCGCGGGTGGTCAGACAAATCCGGGGGCGACAGTCAGTTGGTATCGCTATGTCTATGGAACCGATAACCCTGACGTCGGCGGCAGCGCTGACTTAAAAACCGCTCAGTGCGCTGATTATTGGGCGTATTTTCCTCCGTTTCTCTTACGCAGCGCCGCAGTAAGCCGGGCGAACGCAGAAGGTTGTAACAGCACTTGGTTGATCAAATCGTTTGGTCCCAACGTCAATCAGCCGTCGCTTTGCGGGGACAAGGGCGACGATTGCACCTTCCGTTATGACTCAACCAACGGTCTTATCAGTATTGGCGACATCGCTGTCTTCGGCCCTGGCGGACGCATTCAGTAATAACCGCTTAGTTTTTGTATAATTTCGTATGGCCCAAAACGCGCAAGAATTCCTTGCGCGTTTTGTTTAACCCGGTGTTTTGTTTTGGAATAACCAACACATCCTGACCGCCGTTGTTGCGGTATTGCGCCGCAGGCGCCTTGAACTGTGCGCCGCGTTCTTCCACGCCCGTCCAGCAGCCGTTGTCGTACATCCAGACTAGCGCGGCGCCGTCGCCCATCTGATTAGCGGCGCCTAGGTCTGTGCGGATAAATTCTTTCATGAATTTCGTAACCGGGCTGCCGGGCAGAGGGTCGAAATGCTCCGGGCGAAAGACGCTGTTTTTGTCCCAAAAATCGCCGCCGCCCCATTCAACCAACTGGCCTCGCTTGGCGACGATAAAGGCGCTCCAGCCGTCTTTTCCGTTATAGCCGTAATCAGTTGTTGTCAGGTTAAAGACAATCATCTTGTCAGAAATGGTTGGATCGTCGAGTAAGGCAATGGCGACGGTCGTGAGCGGTCCGCCCGCAATGATTACGAGTGGTTTTTCTTTTGACGCCTGATTGGCCTCGCTCACAATCAAGCGGCTGCCTGCGTTCGGCGTGAATTTTGTCTCTTCAATCTTCAGGCTTTCGGGTGGATGTAACACAGCCTCGGCGCCCAAAACTGGATTTGGAATATTTTCCCATCCTGCAGAACGCGCGGTCTTGATGGCATTATTGCAATCTTCAACGCACCGCTGCATTGGATATAAATAGTTAGGATGGTCCCACATGTCGCGGGTAATGATGTTGCCGCGCAGGTCAGCCGCGCCCAGGTGCGCTTGCGCCCAGACATAATAACTATCGAAAACGTCGTTCCACCAGTCGTTGTCATAAATGACGGGATTCGTCCCGTCAACGCCCTCAATGTGGACGCCGTGTTCATCAACTGAATACGCGGGAACTTTCGCTTCCGTCGCGTAAGGGAAACAAAGAACGAACAAGAATAGCAGCAGCAATCGGCTCATCGCGATATCCTCAATTAATCTTTAAATTGAATAATGATTCTTCTTTAAGGTTCTTCCGTAAATTGGATACTTATTTTATTTCGCTGCGTGCGGCATGGGCACAACTCTGTTCGCTTCAGTGCGGGCTTTCAGGCCCTTATGCACAGGCGCTCACAGAGTTGCGCCCATGCCTGAATTGGTTTGTCAATGTCGGAATCAAAATCATGGTCATCCATCAATGTAGGTACTCACTTACCGGATGAATCTTCTTTAACCATGATACCAAAATGAATTGTGTTCTGGAAGGTTATTGTCAATTTCTGGGACTTTAGTTTGATAGTCACAGGTTGCTTCGGTCGCGATCGTTTGCTCGCAATGACGCGGATGCGGTAAATAGTGGTGATCCGTTAAAGTTCCGCCCCCAAAGATTGGGGGCGGTTAGGCGGGGGGGTGACTGGCGGCGAAGCCGGCAGCAATTCAAAAAATCAACTACCCCCTCCCTTTTTAAGGGGGGACGGCGCTGAAAGCGCCAGGGGGGATTCGGGCGCAACGTGTTGCGCCCCTACAGGGCTGATATTTTTGATTTCGTTGCATCAAGGTCTGCCCTCACTTCGCGACGCCTCGGCTTTAGTCGAGGGTTTGGTATTGTAATTTTGAAAATTCAATCAATTAAGCAGATTTTCCTTTATTGCTGAGCAATTTTTTGCTAGGATTAACAAAATATGTTTATGTCTATTTATATATGAAAATGTGAAAGAGAGAGAGAATGCGAAAAAAGTCAGGCTTTACGTTAATTGAATTGCTTATCGTCGTTGCAATTATCGGAATCCTCGCCGCGATCGCTGTCCCCAATTTTTTGAACGCTCAGATGCGGGCGAAAATTGCGCGCTGCAAGGCTGATTTGAAAGCGATCAGTATGGGGATGGAACAATACTTTCTCGATAAAAACGATTATCCTCCCAGCCATTACATTTTTTTGATAACGACGCCAATCGCCTACTTATCAAGCATCCCCAACGATTCGTTTCCGCCGTCGTATGTTGGAAATAGCGGACAGCCGGAAGACATCGCAAAATGGACGTGGTGGCGGTATATCCGTGGGCCGCTTGCAAAAAGCGGGAGAAATGGCACCGCGCTATGCGGCGATTATTATGCGTATTTCTCACCGTTTGCGCCTCGAAGCGAGGCAATGAGTCTCTCTAGCGCACAAAGTTGTCCGGTGATCTGGTACGTCAAATCTTTTGGGCCAAACGTGGAGACGACGGGATTGTGTGGGAGTAACGGCGATGATTGCACTATGCGCTTTGATTCCTCTAACGGCGTTCGCAGTATTGGAGACATTGCGGTCTTTGGTCCCGGCGGAAGGGTCGAATAACCGAACTCGACCGATTACTTGATTGATTGATTCAAAACGCGCAAGGAAATTCCTTGCGCGTTTTTTTGTGTAAGAATGGATGAAATGATTTACGGTTTTTCTGCCAGAATTTCTTGAGGCGTGTGGCCGTCGACGGATTCGACTTTGAGTTCTTTGGTTTCGCACCAATAAATGGCGCCGTCTTCGTCGCACACGGCGGCAAGAGCGTTTTGTCCGTCTTCGCTGATTTGTCTCACGCCGCTTGGCGGCATCGTCGACGGCTCGGGATGATAGGCGTCGTGTCCGGTTCCAACCAGCAGAAAGCGCCTGCCCGTTGGAATATGTTTAACAATTGTGGCCATAATAAACAGTCCCGGTATGCAATGTGATATGAAATTTAAACGACCTTGTAAATCAACGCATCCGAAGAGGCTCGGGTTACAGCACTAGGCGCGCAGCGTGAATTCCAACGGCCAGCGCCGCCAGACCAATCAAAATTTGCAGTACCAAATTCGCAGATAGATGAATCCACTGCGAAGTGGACAGCAATTGGTTGTTCTCAAAGATAAATGTGCTGAATGTGGTAAAAGCGCCCATAAATCCCGTCAGGATAATGACCCGGGTTTGGGGGCCGAGCGCTAAGTGGTGTTCTTCAAGCGACCAGATAAGTCCAAATAAAAAACAACCGACAATGTTGACGATGAAGGTGCCCCATGGAAAGTCAGACCCCAAAATAGAACTCACCAGCGTCGATAACCCATAGCGTGAAAGCGTACCCGCTGCGCCTGCGACGGCGATGAGTATGACGTTTTTCAAGGGTACGCTCCTTCTGTGACAATTGGCTTAGTTGCGTGAATCGACCCGGGCCCATGTTCGGGCGCGCATTAACAGCGTAATTGTGCCAATGGTGGTTTTGAAGGCGGGCATTTTGCTTTCGCCTTCTTTCTTGTCGTATTGCAACTCGAAGGGAATCTCAACAATGGCGTCGCGTTTCGCATACGGCAGCGCTTTTAACATGAGTTCGCCGGTGCAGGTGAACCCTGGCGATTCAAATAAGCGTTCGCCCCATTCTTCGACAGTGCGGCGCAGGATTCTCGCTTTGAAACCCCGAAACCCGCAGGAGAAATCCTTCAGGGGAATATCCGGGCGGAACAGGTGGTAAGTCAGTCGCGCGCCCCGGCTCAAAATCTTACGGATCAAACTGACGCCGCGCTCCACTCCGCCTTTAGCGTACCGCGACGCGACGGCGATCTCTGCGCCGTTGTGGACGCAATCCGCGAGTGAATAGATCGTACGCGCCGGGTGGGTTCCGTCTGCGTCGAGGGTGACGATCACATCGTCGTCGTTGCATCGACCTAGAATATGCAACAGCCCGGTTTGCAGCGCCGCCGCCAGCCCCTGGTTTTTCTCGTGCGTAATAACGGTCACGGGCAGGTTGCCTTGGTAGGATTGCGCCTGCTGGGTTGTGCCGTCGCTGCTGCCGTCATCGACAACAATGGGGAACACATCAACGCCTTCGTCGATGCCGATGCGCTTGCTCCATTCTTCAAACTCGCGGTCAATGGACTCAAGCAACGGACGAATATTCAGCGCCTCATTATAGGCGGGCAATAAAATGTAGATGCTCATGCGGCGCCTTCTTTCGCTTGAATCGCGCGGAACGTAGGTGAATCGGTCAGGCTTTTTTTCTCGGCGGCTTCAACCAAGCGAATTTCTCCATTATTTAATTGTAGTAGCCCAATTTCGCTAAACACTTGCAGGGCAAGGTCAAAATCATTCTGTGAGATTTTTTGTATTTTTGCCAACAGCCAGGCGTTTTCTGATTTCACGGTATATTGATCGGCGCAGCAATTTTGCAGTAATTTATAAATCTCACCCAACTGCTTACGGTCAAGCGTAGAGTCTCCCGTGAGTTGAACGGAAGGCGCGCTGGTCGTTGGGGGCGCTTCTTTCACAACGGGCCGCGGCGTTGGTTTGGGGGCTGGCTGTGTCACCGCTGGAGTCGCGGCGGGCCGAATGTCGCTGAGATGCAGCCGGATATCGCGCCGTCCCTGATATTCTTCATAGCGGCAACGGAACAAAATTTCGACCTCGCCCTCACGGGGCAGGGATTCGAGTTTTTTGCCTTGATTAAAGCCAATTGATTGAATGATTCCACACGCATGTTGAAAAGAGGCTTGCAAGTGGTTGTTGCCGACGATTTTTGCGCCGTAGCCGCTGAGTTGCGTCCGCGCATAAAATACGGGTTCTTCATTGCCTTGACCGAAAGGCTCCATCTGAGCGAGCTCTTTCATCCAGGCGTCGTCGATTCGTTCGAGAGGCAAGGGCGCGTCGACCCAGATCGGCGGCGCGGTCGGTTCTTGCCATTCGGCGTCGGCTGCCTGATAGAGCGCGGCTTCAAACGCTTCGATGTTTTCGGCCAGTACGCGCATCCCCGCCGCTGATTCGTGCCCGCCGCATGAAACCGCATGAGGGCGCGCGCAGTCGAGCAGCGGAACCAAACTTTGTCCCGCCAGGGCGCGAGCGGAGCCGTGGGCTTCGCCGCCTTCAAGCGTTAACACGAAGGTCGAGCGTCCATAACGCTGCGACAAACGCGAGGCCGCCAGGCCAATGACGCCGCGTTGCCAGTCGGCGCCCACCACGAAAAGCACTTTATCGGATCGGCTTAAAATGCCGTCGGCTTCAATTTGTTTACAGGCTTGATCGACAGTCTGTCGTTCGATGGTTTGGCGTTTTTGGTTTAACTGATGCAGCGTTTTCGCCAATTCAACAGCCCGTTGTTCATCTTGAGTGATTAACAGTTCGAGCGCGATGTTGGGGTCTTCCATTCGGCCTGCGGCGTTAATGCGCGGCCCCAGCCGAAAGCCAATGTCCCAGGCGGACACTTGATTGGGAAGCACCTTGGCGGATTCCATCAATGCTGACAATCCAGGGCGATCAACGGCGCCAAAACGCGGCAGCGCTTTCTTGAGCAGCAAGCGGTTTTCGCCAATCAGCGGCATGACGTCCGCTACCGCGCCTAAGGCGGCGAGTTCAATCTGGGCGCTATCGTCGTCGTCTCCCGCTAACTCGCGGCGTAGAGCGCAGGCAAGTTTCCAGGCGACGCCAGCCCCGCTCAAACACTTGCTCGGGTAGGTTTCTTCCGGTCGCATGGGGTTGAGAACAGCGACTGCGGGCGGGCGTTCGTCTCCCGGTTCATGGTGGTCAGTAATGATAACGTCAAGCCCCAGGCGGTTGGCTTCTTTGACGGCGTCGACCGCCGTGGTCCCGCAATCCACCGTAATCAGCAGGTCGCATTGTTCTGCAAATGACGCCATCGCCTCATGTTGCAGCCCATAACTGCCGGTTAAACGGTTGGGGATATAGCTTTCCGCCGTTGCTCCGAGTTCCCACAACGTTTCGAGGACGATAGCCGTCGAGGTAACGCCGTCCGCGTCATAGTCGCCGTGAATCAGAATGCGCTGATCTTTTTCAATCGCCTGGCGAATCCGGTCGACTGCGGCCTGCATTTCCGTAAAAAGAAAGGGATCGGGAAACGCCTCGTGCTCAGATGATAAAAAATGGCGGGCGTCGTCTGGTGTTGTGACGTTCCGCGTAAACAGCAAGCGCGCTAAAAGCGGTGATATTTGTAACTGTTCTTGTATCGCGTCGACCGCAGCGCGGTCAAACGGCTTTGATTTCCACTCAGACAGCATGAAATAGCCCGTTATCCTTGAGGCGAATCCTCAACCCTTCATTTAGAATCCTCGCCAAATATTTGCTTGGCGTCATCATAGTCCATTGTCGGCTGCGGCGTAGGTTCCGTAATTGGCGCGACCGTTTTTGAATTGTCTTCGAGAAAATTGTTTTCTTGCAAGATGCGCAGTCCGTACCACAATACGATAAACATGAATATGGCGAGTAAGGGTAGATAGTTGCGTCGTTCACGATACCAGGGCGTAATTACTTCTTCTTCCCGTTGACCATGTAATATGCTGACAAAACGGTCTTTCGTCGACCGTCGCTTTTTATATTGGTCGCGCCGTGGCTCTCTCATAAAAAATCACAATTATTTTTGATTTCATGTCTTGGCAATTTGCGAACAAACTATATACTCCTTCCGTCAGATTCAGTAGTCGAGTCTGTAAAGTTCCTTCTCGTCGAACCGAAGGGATATCGGCATTGTTGGATAAAGAGTATATTTACGCGCCTCCGCAATAACCGATGAGCAACTAACTGTCGAAAATACGCTGAGTTTGATGAAATTCGACTTGACACCAATTGCCATCCGCCGATATAGTATGGTTCGTAAAACGAGGGGTGAGTAGCTCAGTTGGTTAGAGCGCCTGCCTTACAAGCAGGAGGCCACAGGTTCGATTCCTGTCTTACCCAAATTAGAGGTTCCCGGTTGACAATGGGATATACCCAAACGGGGCCGTAGTTCAGTTGGTTAGAATGCCTGACTGTCGATCAGGAGGTCGCGAGTTCGAGTCTCGTCGGCCCCGCCATTGTCAACCGGGAACGTCATCGTTTATGAATTCGGCGATGGAGGGATGGTCGTATGATACGGAGAAACCGCTTCTCCGCTTTTTTAGCGCTTTTCATCTGTTTGGCCGTTTTGCCTACAGTAAACGCAGGGCAAAATGACGCCGCCTCATTTATTCTTGACTTTTCAGCCTCCGACGACAACAAAACCGAATCAACCCTTGGCTCGGAACCCGTTATCACCGATGGTCTGTTTACCGCGACGTTGGTTCTAGATAATGCGGTTTCGTTAACCGGTTTGACAGTTGATTTGCGGTTTGACCCCAATGTCTTACAAGTCGTTTCCATCAATGAAACGGTCGGCGATGTCAATTTCGACGGGCGCTCTAATATTGCGGATGTATTGACTTTGGCCGAACGGTTTGAAGCCACACTTGATGAAACCAACGGCAACCCCGAATATGATTACTTCGATTTGGTTCCCTCCGGCGTGATTGATATGGATGACATCAATACGCTGATGGCCCGAATCAACCAAACAGACTTATACTGGACCAGCAACCCGAACACCGATGGATTTAGTGATTTTCAAACCTATCCTGAAAGTGTTGAGATATTTGAAGACCCGGCGGTGAGTTCCGCTAAAGGGTTGATCGACGATATCGCCGTTGTCCTGCTGCCCCGAAGTCATCCGCCAGAGGATGGATTCGGCTTCAGTGGAGATGCCCGAATCGCGACAATCACATTCCAGGTCATCGGTCAGAGCGGTGACACAACGATTTCGTTTGAAGACCCCATTGTGTTAGACGCAATGACCGTAATTAACGATGATGGCAGTTTTGAAGAGAATACTGAAAGTCGACCAGCATCACCAGAGATTACCATAACGATCCCGTAAGGGATTGTTTTTTTACATTTTTGCAAAAAGAGCTAGACGAATCCCCCAAAATGTCGTAACGTAGTGGGGATTGTTCTCTAAACGATTTGGAGGCATGTTTTTATGTATCGCAATTTATTCCAGCGTTGGGTTATGGTTGTTGTGGCCGTGTGTGCGGTTGGGTGGATCGCTCTGCCTGCTTCTGCGCAAGTGAGCGAAACGCCTACTGAGACTCCAGTTGAGACTCCAGTCGAAACACCGACATCAACACCTGTTCCACCAACAAACACACCTGTTCCTCCGACGGCGACGCCAGAATCTCCGGCTGAAACGCCGACCGCGACGCCTGTTCCTCCGACGAATACTCCGGTTCCGCCAACAGCGACGCCGGAAACGAGTGTTGAGACGCCGACCGCGACTCCTGTGCCTCCGACGAATACTCCGGTTCCGCCAACAGCGACGCCAGAGACCGGTGGCGAGACGCCGACCGCGACTCCAGTGCCTCCAACAAACACTCCTGTTCCTCCGACGAATACTCCGGTTCCGCCAACAGCGACGCCAGAGACCGGCGGCGAAACGCCAACGGCTACGCCTGTGCCTCCGACGAATACGCCGGTTGCTCCAACCAACACACCGGTTGGCCCGACAGCGACGCCTGGCGATCAGCCGACGCCGATACTGATCCCCACTAAAATCCCGACGCCGACTCCGACAGTGGTTCGCGTGAACCCAGAACTCGGTATGTTGGTTTATGATGTCGTGGGTGGCTCACATTTGGGCGGCTCAGCCAACTTGGCGTTCGATACCGGCCTCTCAGATGCTGCTGGTAACTTATTCAATACCCGCGTCCGCGACGGTGTGCCTGATCCGGCAGCCTTGGGGCCGTTCCTCTTCTTGTTCCTGGGTAACGACTTTGGCTTCCAGTTCGTTCCTGTCGCTCGCGACGTCGAACTTTCGGGCGAATGGAGCCGCAACAATGGCTTGTCCCGTGAAGGCGCTTACTTCCTTCTCGCAGGTACAATCGGGCCGTTCCCGCCTGTCAACGCTCGCCTCGGCGCTGTTGGCAACGAACAAGGCGGCGGTATTGATACAAACGGCAACGGCTTCTATGGCGACACCCCATCGGGTGGAACCATTGGATCGTTCGGTACGTTTGAATCCGATATTATTCCAATCAATTACTTCCCAAGCACTGGGCTTTATGACGGAACATTGATTGATCTCGAGCCGGCTGGCAACAATGGCTTCTATGTCCTCGACCGCACAGGCAAGATTTATGCGGAAGGCAACGCCAATGCGGCTCTCGAAGTTGATCTTGGCCTTTCGGGCGGCGTCACAGCGGTTGGCTTCAAAGTTTACCGCGGCGGCCTCTTCCTGGGCGATGATACGACTCCGGCCAACAGCCAATATGCCGCTGCAAGCGACATCATTGGAACTGGCGCGTACGTGCTGCTTTCAAACGGTGTGGTTCGCGTGGTTGGCGATGCTCCAGCGATTAGCACGGGCGATGCGCCGTTCGTACCGGGAGGCGCTGATCCGCTTCCGTTCAAAGACATCGAATTATTGCCGAACCAAGCCGGAACCGCATGGGCTGGCGTGGCCTTGTTAACAGGCGACGGCATCATCCACGGCGTACCGTTCGCGGGTCAGACCCTGGCGGAAGACTTCGTCGATGCGATTGGGCCATTCAACGCTCTTGAATTTGGCGGCTTTGGCTTCGATATCGCACGTGACCTCGAAGTTGAAATCAGCGGCAAGCCTTTGTACGGCGTTGATAACTCCGGCAGCACGGTGGGTACAACTGGCGTTCGTATCGGTTCGTTCTTGACGGACGGCTTCGGCGGCGTGTTTGCGGGCGGCGACTCAACCCGCTTCGCTCCGGCTCCCGTTAGCGCAGACCGCGCGACCCACGATGTTCCGGGCTTTGGACCGTCCTTCCCGTTCCCGGTCAACTCAGCGTACTTCTTCCCGGATGACGTTGTGATTGATATGGAAATCATTTCTCCTCCAAAACAATAACGGAGGAGAAGTTGAATTGAGATAGTTAAGGGGGACGCGAATGCGTCCCCCTTTTTTATGCACAAAAATAATTTACGATTACAACTATGACTACGATCCAACACAACCTTGAAACAATCAGGCAGCAGATGTCCGAGTCTTGTATTCAAGCGGGACGAGACCCAGAGGATGTTAAACTTGTAGCCGTCAGCAAGTTGCATCCAGCTGAGGCCGTACGTGTTGCTTATGCTGCTGGTCAACTTGTGTTCGGAGAGAACCGCGTACAAGAAACCGCGCAAAAAATCCCGACGCTCAGCGATCTGCCGCTTGTATGGCACTTCATCGGGCATTTGCAAACAAACAAGATTAAGAAAGTCTTGCCGCTGGTTTCGATGATTCACACCGTCGATAGTGACCGCTTGATCGCGGCGCTTCAAATTGAGGCGGAAAAACTTGACCGGACGATTGACGTTCTTCTACAGGTGAATGTTGGCGGCGAAGAACAAAAATCCGGCGTTGGCGATGACGAATTAGAGACGCTCATACGCGCCTTAGAAAGCGCTCCGCGTTTAATATGCCGAGGGCTGATGACCGTCCCGCCTTATGAAGAAGACACGGAAAAAGTGCGTCCCTATTTCGCAAAGTTAAGAGAACTGGGTGAGAGATACAAAGTCAATTTGTCTCCGCCAGGGCAGCGCCTTGAACTCTCAATGGGCATGAGCCACGATTTTCACGTTGCGATTGAGGAAGGCGCCACGTTAATTCGAATAGGCACGGCAATCTTCGGCGCCCGCAACTATGGGTAAAGAATTCAGTTTGCGATACATTACAATAAGCCATCTCAATTAATGCGTTCGAGAAGTAATTCGGCGTATCTGAAATTGACAAACCCGTTTTGGCATGGGTGCAACTCTGGGAGCGCCTGTGCATAGGGGCTTGAAAGCCCGCACTGAAGCGAGCGGAGTTGTACCCATGCAACATACAACCAAAGATCAAGTATTTTTGAGACGGCTTCTACATCTTACCTCTAACTCCTCCCGAACTTTGGGAGAGTAAAGTAATCAATTCATGCGTTCAACGATTGTAATTTCTCTATTATTGGTTTTACTCATCATCGCGATTATCGGCGGGGTGGTGGTCTATTCGCCTGAACAAAGCACAATTGTGGTAACAGACACGGAGAATCCGCCTGCCGATTCCTTTGAGGTCGTTTCAAAGCCAACGCCGACAGCAAAAGCAATCACAGCAAATCTTGATGACGCAACAGAGAGCCAGCCGTCAAATCTTGAAACGTTCGACCCGATTCAGCGAGCACATGACGCTGTGAATTCGCTAACACCGATAATTCAAAGTGCAAGTCAACGCTCGTGGGCGGGGCATGTGTTTAACGCGGTCGACCAAAAGCCAATGGCGGGCGTGGCAGTCAACTTGAATGGACAAGTAACCGACGAGACGAGTGAAGGCGATGGGCGGTTCACTGCAAAGTTGCCTAGCGATATTCAATCTGTTAGCGCTACGTTGTCATATCCTGGCTATAACTCGGTTGGAGGGATACTCAATCGAGATCACAATCAAAATATTTTTATTATGATTCCCGAAGGCGCGTTATTTGTCGAAGTGATCGACAATGCCAACCGGCCGGTCTTATTCGCACAGATTGAAATCAAGAGTAATAGCGGCTTTTGGAGCAAAAGCGTCACTGCGGATATTCGCGGGCGCTACTTCGAACCTAACCCGCCCGATGCGGGACTTACTATCAGCGCATCCTATCAGGGATACACAGACGAAGGCCAAGCGACAAAGATTGTCGAGCCGCCATTCTTAGAAAAAATATCTCTTCAATTAAACCGCCCCTATTTTTCCATCTCCGGCCGAGTGGTAGATCGCGATACCCAAAAAGGCGTTGAATGGGTGAGTCTGACTGCCACGAGCAAGAGTGTTATTCGCCAAGAGTTTGTGTCAACCGACAAAAATGGTTACTACGAGTTTCCCGATTTGCTCCCATCTAGTTACACAATTGAACTGGCGCCAAAAGATGATAGTTTTCATGTTGTCCCCGAACAGAGGTCTCGCGTTGTGCGCGTGATTGACAAACACGCGCGTGATGTGAATTTCGAATTGGTGAGGGGATACAGCGTTTCAGGGATCGTCGTTGACGCGAATGGTAGTCCTGTTCCAGATGCGACAGTTTATCTGACTCCCTATCCAACGATTCTTCATAAGAATTTTATGTTGGAAGAAGACGTAACAACCACTGACGCGCAGGGCAACTTTACCTTATACAACCTGCCGCCGACTTCAAACAAAGAGAGCCGCATCGCCGCGGTTCATAAAGAACTTGGCAGCGGCGTAAGCGAGCCGTTTGATCCAAACGAAGGCGAGTTGGGACCATTTACGATTACGCTCAACGGTCTAAGCACCGTAGAAGGAATCGTCGTTGACGAAAGCGGCGCCGCAATTGCAGGCGCGATGGTTGATGTACATTCACCTGATCTCGCTTTAATGGCAACTGTTCCCGGAAGTCAGACGACGACTGGTTCTGATGGCGAATTTTCGATCACGCTACCAGCCATTCCTTCTTCAAGCGACAAGGCGCCTTTGTCAACATATCAATATCGAATATCTGCTATGTTGGAACCGCCCGACCGCGATATTACAAAATTCCAATTTGTTCAAAAAACAATCGAATTGAAGCCGGGTGAATCCAAAAATGTCACATTAGTTTTGCCTACACAAAAAGGTATTATCCGAGGACGAGTGACAAACCAATCAGGGACGCCAATAAGTGGTAGTATCGTTTATGCACGCAATCAGCGATACGGTGTTTTCACAGCCAACACCGATGAAAACGGTGTGTACTCTTTTGGAAAGTCGGAAGATACGCCTAATTCAACGCATTTCCTACACGCTGGTGTGTATGATTTGGAATTCATCGGCCCAGGCAACCCGACCCAGCGCGGTGCGTTGTATCAGGTCAAAACAGGCACGCTCAATGCGGATGTCGTATTGACCTCCAAAACCTGGCGCGTCACCGGCGGGGTGATCGACGCTGACACCCGCGAACCAATTCATCAACTCGGCATTTACGTCGAATCGGTCCCTATGGCTGAGCGCGCCCGGCCTTACCTCACCTCAATCCAGATCAATTCCTATGACGGAACCTATGAAGTTCCATTTTATGAGTATGGGCGCTACCGCTTGCGCTTTTATGCGGACGGCTACGATCCCCAGGCTGGAATCATTACCGTGGTCGAAACCTCCAAAGAGATACAAGTGCAAAACGTCGAACTGAAACGCACCGAGACGACTGGTTCGATCTACGGCCAGTTCGTCGCCCCCAGCGGGACGCAACTCGGTAAAGTCGAAGTCGTCGGTATTGGCGTGTTCCCAGCGAGCAACAATCAATTTAATATCGAAAACCTGCCGCCGGGCGGACACGACCTCGTGTTTTATCTCTTCGAAGTCGCCAGCCAGTCGTACACGCCAATCGGCGTCTTGACCAGCGTCACTGTCATGGCGGGCGGGAAAACCCAAATCGGCCCGGTCACCGCCGCCAACCTGCAAACCCGATATGTGAATCAGTAGTTTAGAATATTTTTTCTTGAACAGCCCTATATGATCCTAAAGAAAGTCGATTATTTGTTACTGCGTGTACCGCTACAACCAGTTGTGCTCACGCGGTAAACTGTGGGGCGGCTCTGTCCGTAATTTAGGTTAAGGACCAATTCATGGCTGAACCATCCCGTTACGCCCAGGCGGGCGTTGATATCGACGCTGGCGACCGCGTCAAAAAACGTATCATCCAACTCGCGCGCGACACTTTCACGCCTGGCGTACTCCATCGCGACGGCGCCTTCGGCGGCCTCTATTCGCTGGCGAACCTCAATCTCAAAAAGCCTGTGCTGGTGTCGAGCGTTGACGGCGTCGGCACCAAAGTCAAAGTCGCCACAATGTGCGGCGACCATAGCGGCATCGGCGCCGATTTAGTCAATCATTGCATTGACGATATCCTCACCTGCGGCGCCCAGCCGTTGTTGTTTCTCGATTATTACGCTTGCCACACGCTCGACGATTCGGTGCTGGTGCAAGTGGTCGAAGGCATGAGCGCAGCCTGCAAGGCGGCGGGCGTGTCGCTGATCGGCGGCGAGACCGCGCAGATGTCAGACGTGTATGCGAAAGATGAGTACGACCTCGCGGGAACCATCATCGGCGTGGTGGATGAAGACGACATCATCGACGGGCAATCAATAAAACCGGGCGATGTGATGTTCGGCTTGCCGTCGTCAGGACTGCACACCAACGGTTATACGCTGGCCCGCAAGGTGTTGTTTGATGAAGCCGGGCTACAAGTTGATGATACGCCGGACGGCTTCACCAAATCATTGGGCAAGACGCTGATCGAACCGCACCGCTGTTATCTGCCAGAATTCAACGCGGTGAAAGGTTCCGTCAAGATCAAAGGAATCGCCCATATTACGGGCGGCGGCTTTGAGGGCAACGTCCCCCGCGTATTGCCGGACGGCTGCGCCGCCCGCGTTGACGCCTCTGCATGGACGCCGCCTGCGGTGTTCCAACTCATGCAAGAGAAGGGCGCCGTCAGCCGCGACGAAATGTACAAAGTCTTCAATATGGGCATCGGCCTGATCTTCATCGTCTCGCCCTGCGATGCAGTCAAACTCGCGACGAAATTGCCGCAAGGGTGCAAGATCGGCGAGATCGAGCCGGGCGACGGCGTCCGAATGAACTTTGAATAATCTGATAAAATGGTGAAATGGGTGCAGCAGCGGTTGCAACAGTTGCGGCAAGCGCTTGATGCGCCCTGGCTGCCGTATTGTTTAGCGCTGTTGCCGTTGCTGCTCATCGCTCACTCATTTAACGACGGCTGGTATGGCGACGACTTCGTTCAGCGAACCTGGCTGATGGATTCAGCAGAGACCAACGCCCGCGCCGCGTGGCTGCTGCCTGATAATTCTCCTCCTTCAAATCGCTTTCACTATGCTATGTTTGAATTATTCAATTTCGCCGACGGTGGCGAACAGGTTCAACACTGGGTTGAGCGCGGCGTTATGCCCTGGTGGACGCACCCCGAGTTGCGGGTTCGCTTTTTTCGTCCGCTGAGTGGAATTACGCACTGGCTTGATTATACACTGTGGCCGGGTTCGCCATTCATCATGCATCTTCACAATGCGCTGTGGCTTTTTGTGATGGTATCCATTGCGATATTCACATTTCGTTTATTTCTCCCAAGCAAGGTTGCGTTGCTTGCGGGGGTGTTTTTCGCTCTCAATGATTGTCTTGCGGGCGCAGCATGGATCGCCGGACGAAATGCCCTGCTCAGCGCGGTGTTTGTCTTCGCGACGCTTTATTGCCATCATCGTTGGCGCACTGGTGAAAAACGCTTTTGCATTGCCGCGCTTCTTTCATTTCTTGCGGCGCTGTTGTCGTCTGAAAGCGGCGTGTGCGCGTTAGCGTTTCTGATTGCTTATACGGTTTTTATTGATCCACGTTCGGGCAAAAAACGCTGCTTGTCATTGCTGCCGTATATGGTGATTACAATTGTATGGAAAATTCTCTATGAATTGTTCGGGTATGGAGTCCAACATTCCGGCTTGTATGTATCACCATTGAACGTCGGCGAATTTTTGCTTGCTGTTTTTCAAACTTATCCAGCGCTGCTTCAATCGCTTGTCATACCCGACGCCTTTCATTACTCATTATCAATAGGCCTGAGTATCGGCGCGCTGTTGTTTGTGTTACTGCTTCCTGTTATTCAAACAAATCCGGTTGCGCGGTTTCTTCTTTTCGCAACCCTGCTGTCATTGGTTCCATTATGCGCTCATACATGGTCAACGAATATTGAGCGATTATTTTATATCCCTGCCTTTGGCGTGTGCGGATTATTCGCGATAGTCGTTATCTATTGGCATGAACGCTTATCGCATTTGATCAATCCATCAACGACGAAATTGGCCATGTCAATCGTCGTAACATTTGCTTTGGCTTTATCCGCTTATTCGATGTTTCAAAAAGCGGATAAACCCAAAAATGAACAAGCAGATTTGCTCCGTGCGGTTTCAGAGTATCAATTCAGCCAACTTAATGAAAACCACAGTATTTTTCTAATGGGGACGCCAAATTCAACCTGGCATTTTTATTATGCTTTTCTTCACAAACCAACGGTTGATGAAAAGACAATTGCGCGAGTTTATACACTGTTGCCTGATTTGAATGTTAGTTTTCTTAATACCGATGAAAACGAGATGATTGTTAATCTCAAAAATAATTGGACTCTTAGCGATTATGATTCTGTTTGGCGAAGCAAAAAGACGTTTCAATTTACCAATGGGCAGAGAATCAATGCAGGCGCCTTTGATGTGATCGTGTTAGAATCCGACGAACAATTGCGCCCGCAGAGATTGAAATTTGTTTTTGATGGTTCTCTGGCATCGACCCGGTATGATTGGCGCCAATGGCGTTTAGGCCGTTGGAACACAATGCCAATCGTAGTGGTGGAGTAGCCGCCCCTTTTATTGAGGGCGTTTCGATAGCAAAATAAGTCATTCATATTTCACAAAATACTTGCGAGGAAATCATGCCTGATTATAGATCCCGAACTACAACTCACGGACGCAATATGGCCGGAGCGCGCTCTCTCTGGCGCGCCACTGGAATGAAAGACGATGATTTTGGGAAACCAATCATCGCCGTAGTCAATTCGTTCGTCGAATTCGTCCCCGGTCACGTTCACTTAAAAGACCTTGGTCAAATGGTTGCGCGTGAGATCGAAGCGGCGGGCGGCGTCGCCAAAGAATTTAACACCATTGCTATCGACGACGGCATCGCCATGGGCCACGGCGGCATGTTGTATTCGCTGCCGTCGCGCGACCTGATCGCCGACAGCGTCGAATATATGGTCAACGCCCACTGCGCCGACGCGATGGTGTGCATCTCCAATTGCGACAAAATTACGCCCGGCATGTTGATGGCAGCCATGCGGCTTAATGTTCCCGCCGTGTTTGTTTCTGGCGGCCCGATGGAAGCGGGCAAAGCGGTGGTCGAAGGTAGCGAAAAGCGGTTGGACCTGATTTCAGCCATGGTCAAAGGCGCCGATCCCAATGTCTCTGACGAAGACGCCGAAGCCTATGAGCGCTCGTCCTGCCCCACCTGTGGATCGTGCTCGGGCATGTTTACCGCGAACTCGATGAACTGCCTTAATGAGGCGATTGGCCTGGCATTGCCCGGCAACGGCACCGTGGTCGCGACCCATTCAGACCGCAAGGAACTCTTTTTAAACGCGGGACGAATCATCGTTGATTTGACCAAGCGCTATTACGAAAAAAATGACGAAACCGCCCTGCCGCGCAGCATCGCCACATTCGAAGCGTTTGAAAACGCGATGCGGTTGGATATTGCAATGGGCGGTTCAACCAATACCATCCTCCACTTGCTCGCTATCGCCCAGGAAGGCGGAGTCAATTTTACGCTGGACGACATCAACCGTTTGTCAAAATCGACGCCTTGTATCTGCAAGGTCGCCCCGGCCTCGACGGAAGTGTTTGTTGAAGACGTCCACCGCGCTGGCGGCATCATGGCGATTCTGGCTGAGTTAAGCCGGGGCGGATTGATCCATCGCGATGTTCGGTCAGTACACAGCGCCACCTTAGGCGAAGCGCTCGACAAATGGGACATTACCCAAACGGCGGACGAGAAAGTCAAAGAGTTCTACCGCGCCGCTCCAGGCAATGTCCCGACCCAGGTCGCGTTTTCACAATCCAAACGCTATGACGCTTTGGATGCAGACCGCGAAAATGGCGCCATTCGTTCCGTTGAACACGCATTCACCAAAGACGGCGGCTTGGGCATTCTCTATGGCAACCTCGCCCCGGACGGCTGCGTCGTTAAAACGGCGGGCGTGGATGAAAGCGTGTGGAAATTCAGCGGCCCAGCGGTGATTTTTGAGTCGCAAGAAGACGCGGTCGACGCCATTCTGGGCAAAAAAATTAAAGCAGGCGATGTGTTGGTCATTCGTTATGAAGGCCCGCGCGGCGGCCCGGGAATGCAGGAAATGCTCTACCCGACCTCGTACCTGAAGTCGATGGGTTTAGGCAAAGACTGCGCGTTGGTTACCGACGGGCGCTTTTCCGGCGGCACTTCAGGCCTCTCGATTGGACACGTCAGCCCCGAAGCCGCATCAAAAGGCAACATCGGTTTGGTGGAGGAAGGCGATACTATCGAAATCGACATTCCAAACCGCAAAATGCAAATCGCTATTTCGGATGCGGAACTCGAAGAACGCCGTGAAAAGATGGAAGCCAAAGGCGACAAGGCCTGGATGCCCGCGACACGCAATCGTCAGGTATCCACTGCCTTAAAGGCGTATTCGATGATGGCGCAAAGCGCCGACAAGGGCGCCGTCCGCGATCTGAGTTTGGTGAAAAAAGTATAACGGTTTTAATGCCATTGATTCAATCAAAAGCCTGGCCTGTAGTGGTCAGGCTTTTTTTGTGATCGGTGAATTTTATGTTCATTGAATCGCGTTTTAGAAACCGATTCACCTTGCGTTTGTTCTATGGTAATGTGATGGAAACAGTTCAACGATTGTGAGACGATAACGATGAAACGGCGAACCTTCTTGTCCCAAACCACTAAACCCATGATCGGCCTTTCCGCCGCGATGCTTGCAGGCAACCCCAGGCAGGTTCTTGGCGCCAATGATAAAATCCGCATCGGTCTGGTTGGCTGTGGAGGCCGCGGCCTGATGCTGTTTCGCGCCTATTCGCGTGATGAGCGCTTTCAATTCGCTTACATGTGCGATCCTGACCCGCGCCGTGGGGCGCGGGAATTCGAGTGGGCGAAAGCAGAACACAATCCCCATATCAAGCGTTATACCGATTTCCGCCGTATGTTGGATGACAAGAACGTCGATATGGTGATGATCGCCACCCCCGACCATTGGCACGCGCTCGCAACCATTCTCGCCTGTCAGGCCGAGAAAGACGTCTATGTAGAAAAGCCCATGAGCCACAACCTGGTTGAAGGGCGAAAGATGATCGAAGCCGCCCGCAAATATAACCGGGTCGTACAAGTGGGTATGCAAAGCCGCAGCGCTCCCTATTTATATGAAGCGGCTGAATATATCCGCAGTGGAAAACTCGGCGACATTCAACTCTGCAAAATTTTTAATATGAAATCTGACCGCCCGTTTCATGCAGACGAAACGCTCCAGCCTCCCAAAGAACTCAATCTAGACGTTTGGCTGGGCGCGGCCCGCGAGAAATACGCCTATGTTTATGCCAGCAAAGGCTGGCTCTTTTACTGGGATTTCTGCAACGGTGACATGATGAACGATGGCGTACATCAAATTGACATTGCGCGTTGGCTGCTCAATCAACGCTTCCCCAAGAGCGCGTATTGTACCGGCGGAAACTTCGCTTTCGACGATGACCGTGAAGTGCCTGACACGCAGTGCGCGGTTCTCGAATTTGACAATCAGATTGTGACCATCGAAAACACGCAGAACATGCAATACATGCAAAAAACCACCTTAGACATGCGCAACCGCAGCGAGTTCCCCCTTTGGCAGCACAACGCAACCCGCATTGAAATTTATGGATCAAAGGGATTAATGATGGTCGGGCGGCACGGCAGCGGCTGGCAGGTTTTCAGCAAAGACGGTCAGGTTGTCGCAGAGGCTCATGGTCAGTTTCCCGACGAGCCTCACAAAGACAATCTCTATGAATGTCTGCATTCACGCAAGCGCGCAAACGCCGATGTTGAAGAGGGCCACATCAGTTGCGCTTGGGTCCATCTGGCGAACATTTCACTCAAGTTAGGCGGGCGCAAACTGGTGTTCGACGCGGCTTCTGAAAAATGTGATGTCCCAGAAGCGAACGCGCTGCTTCAGCGCCAATACCGAAAGCCCTATCAATTGCCGACGATATGAGATGATAAGGCGTGGGTGTATCTCTCTTCGCTTCAGTGCGGGCTTTCAGGCCCTTATGCACAGGCGCCTCTATTAATTTACAAAATGCTCATCTAAAAATGACTGGATTCCTGCGATGTATTCTACTCTTGAAACCGCATGAATGTCGTGGCCTGCCCGGATCGAGAGAAACGCTTTCGGCTCGTTCGCTGCATCAAATAGCTCAGCAAGCAATGTTATCGGATTCTGGTGGTGGGCTGCTTCGCCTGCCGCAGGCAGGCGAAGCAGCCCACCCTACCTTGACTTTAGTTAGGTAGTACATTGAGGATATTCATTATTCTTGGACTTTATCTTTAAATTCTTTGGTCAACGTGATGATGATTTCAACACCTGAAAGACCTTTAGTTTCAAGTTCTAAGTGCAACAGGAGTGTTCTTTGGAAAGTGCTTTGTAATAGCTGAAGTTATTCATTTTCTTCTCCAAAAATTTGGAATGGATTGGCGAGCGCCGAGCCAAGGACGTGATAGCGTCTAGTCCTTAATGATAATACAAAAAAAATTCCTCATTAATAGACTTGATTATGAGTTCCGACAGATATGAATAAAACGTAGACGTAATTGTCTTGTTCTCTGAAAATCAATCTGATGTCTCCTCCCGCCGAAATCGCTCGGTATCCAAGAAGATTTCCTTTTAACGCATGGTTTTTTAGGATGGGATCAAAAGGATCATTCTCAAAGAACTCGAGAGTTTCACCGACTCGAATTTTTTGGTTGGGTGTTAATTTTTTGAGCCCTTTTCTAAAATCTTTATGGAACCGTATCCGCATTGATTTTAACCCAGGCCAAGCGATTTGCGCGCTTTAGCCATAGATGAAAATTCTTCAACATTAATGCCTTTTTCCGCTTCGGCGCCTGCTTTTAGAATTTTCGCGATGTCTTTCGGCGGGTAGTTTTCTTCCAGAAATTCGTCTTCGCTGGCGGCGACGAACTCTTGTACTTTCTTACGTTCGCCTTCCGGCAGTTCTTGGATGAGTTGGATCACTTCTTCAGCGGTTTTCATTTGAATCGGCTCCGGTAGAGGGTTTTCCTTCGACATGATTATAGTACAAAATTATGGTTCATCCGGTAAATGAGTACCTACATTGATGGATGGCCATGATTTTGAGTTTAAAGAATTCTTGATCTCGAAATCCATAGGCTTGGCGTTTCATGGTTTTGATTTTGTTGTTGGTTCCTTCG